>JBPCXC010000100.1:0-4890 GCA_051008875.1 bacterium | reverse complement strand
CCCTCATTCACTCGTTGCGCGCCTTGCTCCATGGGAAGAACTCCGTCGGATTTGCTGGTCGTTTTTCCGCTATGCGGCGTTGCGCCGCCTCGCTCATTCGGTTGCGTATGTGCATACGCGCCCTCATTCGCTCGTTGCGCGCCCTTGCCCATCGGAAGAAATCCGGCGCGCTCGCTGGTCTTTTTTCCGCTATGCGGCGTTGCGCTGCCTTGCTCATTCGGTTGCGTATATTTATACGCGCCCTCATTCGCTCGTTGCGCGCCTTGCCTATCGGAAAAAATCCGGCGCGAGTCGTCGTCACCGGCACCGCCGTCACCGTCACCGCCGTCGCCACCGTCATCCCATTGCGTCGCGGCGAGTTCGGCGACGACGGCGGCGGCGCGGTGGATCGGGTTGTCGGTCAAGTAGGCGACATGCCCTTGCTCGCCGCGCACGCGCAAGGTCGCGCCGAGCGAGCCGCGCCGTCCGACTTTGATCACGTCGCCGAGCGAATCGGCGCTCGACGGCTCGCCGACCAAGCACCAGTCGATTCGTTCGCCGCGCTGCGTGAGCGCATCCACCACCGCGCGCGTGCCGCAGCGCGCTTCGCCTTCCTCGTCGCTGGTGATCAGCAACGCGATCGCGCCGCGATGACGCGGGCAGCGCGCGACGAAGCGCTCGCAGGCGACCACGAAGCAGGCGATGCTCGACTTCATATCGGCGGCGCCGCGTCCGTGCAACATGCCGTCGCGCAACGCGCCGGCGAACGGCGGAATGTCCCATTGCGCCAGCGGTCCCGGCGGCACCACATCGGTATGGCCGGCGAACGCCAGCAATGGTCGCGCATCCGACTGCGCTTTCGACGACGACCGCGTCGCCCACAGATTGCTGACTGCGTCGAAGTCCATCCGCTCGCAGGCGAAGCCGATCTCCGACAGCCGCGCCGCGATCAACTCCTGGCAGCCGCCGTCCGCTGGCGTCACCGACTCGCGGCGAATCAACTCCTGCGCGAACTCGACGACGGCGGACGGGGGCATGGCGTGTGTACTTAATAGTGAGTGCCGCCGGATTCCACCACCGCCGCCGCGCAAAAGCAATGCGCGGCGCAATTCTGCTATGCTGTGATGCCGCATCAGCGAACCGAAGCGATATGCCCGCAACCGCCTCCGCCAAAAGAGCGGCGAAAAAGACCGCGAAGAAGACCGCCAACAAAGCGACTCGAAAGTCCGCCGCGCGACCGTATTCGTCGTTGGTGGTGGACGGCGTCGAGCGCGCGCCGAGTCGTTCGATGCTGCGCGCGGTCGGCTTCGGCGACGGCGACTTCGCCAAGCCGCAGATCGGCATCGCCTCGACTTGGAGTCAGGTCACGCCGTGCAACATGCACATCGACCGCCTCGCGCGCCACGCCGCCGCCGGCGCCGATGCTGCGCGCGCCAAGGCGGTGGTGTTCAACACCATCACCGTCTCCGACGGCATCTCGATGGGCACCGAGGGGATGAAGTATTCGCTGGTCTCGCGCGAGATCATCGCCGACTCGATCGAAGCGGTCGCCGCCGGACAAGGCTTCGACGCGCTGGTCGCGATCGGCGGCTGCGACAAGAACATGCCGGCGTGCCTGATCGGCATCGCGCGGCTCGACCGACCGTCGGTGTTCGTGTACGGCGGCACCATCCTGCCGGGGCGTCACAACGGCCGCAACATCGACATTGTCAGCGTGTTCGAGGCGGTCGGCGCGCGCGCGCAGAATAAGATTAGCCAGCGCGAGATCGACGCGGTCGAGCGCGCCGCGATCCCCGGACCGGGCTCGTGCAGCGGCATGTACACCGCCAACACGATGGCGTCGGCGATCGAGGCGCTCGGCATGAGCCTGCCCGACAGTTCGGCGCAGACCGCGATCTCGCCAGAGAAGGAGCGCGACTGCTTCGAGGCCGGCCGCGCCGCGATGCGCCTGCTGCGCGCCGGCATCCGCCCGAGCGACATCATGACCCGTCGCGCGTTCGAGAACGCGATCAGCGTGGTCATCGCGCTCGGCGGCTCGACCAACGCGGTGCTGCACCTGCTGGCGATGGCGTCGGCGATCGGCGTGCGCCTCGTGCTCGACGACTTCACCCGCATCGGCAAGCGCGTGCCGGTGCTCGCCGACTTGCGCCCGAGCGGGCGCGCGAGCATGTCGGAGTTGATCGAGATCGGCGGCATCCGTCCGCTGATGAAGATGCTGCTCGACGCCAACTTGCTGCACGGCGACTGCCTCACCGTGACCGGCAAGACGCTGGCGGCGAACTTGGCGGCGGTCAAGCCATACCCGAAGGATCAACGCATCGTGCGCGCGCTCGACGCGCCGATCAAGAAGAACAGCCATCTGGTGATCCTGCGCGGCAACCTCGCGCCCGACGGCGCGGTGGCGAAGATCAGCGGCAAGGAGGGCTCGAGATTTGTCGGCAAAGCGCGCGTGTTCGCCTCGGAGGAGGACGCGCTCAAGCGCATCCTCGACGGCACGGTTCAAGCCGGCGACGTCATCGTGGTGCGCTACGAAGGACCGAAGGGCGGACCCGGAATGCGCGAGATGCTGTCGCCGACCTCGGCGATCATGGGCAAGGGGCTCGGGCAGGACGTCGCCTTCCTCACCGACGGTCGATTCTCCGGCGGCTCGCACGGCTTCGTGGTCGGGCACGTGACCCCGGAGGCGGCGGTCGGCGGACCGATCGCGCTGCTCAAGAACGGCGACGCGATCACGATCGACGCCGACAAGCGCGAGGTCAACGTGGCGTTGAGCGCGGCCGAGTTGCGCCGCCGCGCGAAAGCGTGGAAGCCGCCGAAGTTGCGCCGCCGCCGCGGCGTGCTGGCGAAATACGCGCGCTTGGTGAGTTCCGCCTCGCACGGCGCAGTCACCGACCGCTTCGACTGATTCGCCGCGCCGAAGAACGCACGATGACCGCCGCGCAACCCGCCCGCAAACTCGCCGACCACGACGCAAACCGCGGCGCGATCGCGTCCGACGAGTGGCGCGTTCGCATCGACTTGGCGGCGTGCTATCGGCTGTTCGTCCGCTTCGGCTGGACCGAAGTCATATTCACCCACTTGAGCGCGCGCGTGCCCGGCCATGCCGATCAATACTTGATCAACCCGTATGGCTTGCTGTTCGACGAAGTCACCGCGTCCAACTTGATCAAGGTTGACTTCGACGGCAACGTCATCGCCGGCGACCATCCGTACAACGACGCCGGCCACGCCATCCACAGCGCGATCCTGCGCGCGCGGCCGGAGGTCAACGCGGTGCTGCACAGCCACACCCGCGCCGGCATGGCGGTGTCGTGCATGCAATGCGGACTGCTGCCGCTGACCCAGCACGCCAACGAAGTGCGCGAGTTGGTCTGCTATCACGACTACGACATCGCCACCGACAACGAGACCGAATGCCGCCGCCTCGGACGCGACCTCGGCGACCGCTGGCTGATGATCATGCGCAACCACGGCCTGTTGTCCGCCGGACGCGAGGTCGCCGAGGCGTTCTATCTTTTATACATGCTCGAATGCGCGTGCAAGGTGCAGGTGGACGTGCTCGCCTCCGGCGCCGAGCCGAGCGTGGTGCACGCCGACGCGCTCGCCGGCATGGCCGAGTACGGTCGCCCGCCGGCCGACGGTCCGGCGCCGTATGTCGCGCAAACTTGGCGCGCGTTGCTGCGTTCGTTGGACCGGCAGGGTTCGTCGTATAAGGAGTGACGCTGAGAATCGTTGCCGCGTATGCGTCGGTCGAACAAGACGCGCTAAGCGACGTCGATGTTTATAAGGAGCGAGTCGCGACGCCGCTTCATCGCCAGCCGAACAGCCACAGCAGCGCGAGGTAGCGCAGGAACTTTCCGATCGCGATCATCAGCGCGCTCGGCCAGAACGCGAGTCGCAGATAGCCGGCCGCCAGGCACAGCGGGTCGCCGACCACCGGCATCCACGAGAACAGCAGGCAGGCGACGCCGAAGCGCCGCACGCGCTCGAGCGCCGTCGGCTGCAGGGTGAAGCGTCGTTGCAGCCGCCGTCCCCAGTCGGTGCGCGCCAGCGCGCCGCGCAACGCTAGCCCGACCGCATAGGTGATCACGCCGCCGAGCGTGTTGCCGACCGTCGCCGTCGCCAGCAACGCCAGCGAACTCAGATCGCCGGCTTCGACCAGCGCATACAACAGCACCTCGACGCCGCCCGGCAGCAAGGTCGAGGCGAGCAGCGAGCCGATGAACAGCGACAGCAACGCGGCGGCGGCGGTGGTCATGCGGCGCGGATGCGAATCGAATTGAGGTTTGAACGCGCGCGCTAACAGAGTCGGTCGCGCGCGAATCGACGCGACTTCAGCGCAGCCGGATGCCGCCGGCGATGAACACCCACAGCAACGCCAGCGCGCAGACCAACGGCGCGACGGCGATGATCAACGCAGCGCGGCGACGGCGACGCAACGCGGACAGCGAGCGCCACAAGCAGATCGGCAGCAGCATCGGATAGGCGATCAGCAGGGCGATGAAGGCGCGCTCGTGCAGCAGTCCGGGGACGCGGCCTTCGCCGTCGATGATGAGGAACGCGAACGGCGCCAGCGGGACGATCAGGATGCCGGGGATGGCGGAGAGAATGTTGAGCGCGTAAACCGGCTTTTTCATCGGGCGGGGGGCGCTTGTGTTCGTGCGATTGTGTGCGTGCGCTTGCGTTCGTGCGTTGGTGTTTGCGCAACGCGCGGCGGGCGATCTTCGACGGGGTCGAGTCGCGCGATGATAGCAAGCCGCGCGCGTCGTCGCCCGCATCAAAAGCAAGCAAGCCTTCGGCTTGCCTCACTTGCTTGCGCAAGCGTGGATTGCTCGTATCGTCCCTGATACTCGCCCTAACGGGCTCGCTTCGCTCGCGAAAAATCGCTCCGGGCGATTTTTTCCCGCTTAA
>JBPCXC010000099.1:0-3425 GCA_051008875.1 bacterium | reverse complement strand
GGGGGGGGGAGATTAAGGTTGCGGTAGCCATGGGAGCGATCTCCGGTTAGTGTGGTGGGTCGGGGTCAATGTCGGGCGGGAATATAGCACATCCCGGCGGCATCGAAAGCCAGCAGGGCTTCGCCCTGTCTCACTTGCTTGCGCAAGTGCGGATTGCTCGTATCGTCCCTGATACGCGCAAAGACGGCTTGGGGCGCTACGAACGACTCGCGGCGATTTCGCTCATCTCCGAGAGATCGAGTTCATGCGCTTCGCTGGCCTTGGCGTCGTCGTTGCGGTCGCGATCTACTTGGCGCAGGTAGTCGGCGGTGATGTCGCCGGTGATGTAGTCGCCGCTGAAGCAGGAGTCGTCGAAGCGGTTGATCGCCGGGTTGCATTCGGCGACCGCGGCGATCAAGTCGTCGAGTTCTTGATAGAACAGGCGGTCGGCGCTGATCTCGGCGCGGATGCGTTCGTGGCTGCGGTTGTGCGCGACCAACTCGGCCGACGACGGCATGTCGATGCCATACACGTTCGGGTAGCGCACCGGCGGCGCGGCCGAGGCGAAATAGACCTTGCGCGCGCCGGCCTCGCGCGCCAGTTCGATGATCTTGCGCGAGGTCGTGCCGCGCACGATCGAGTCGTCCACCAACAACACGTTCTTGCCGCGGAACTCGGACGCGATCAGATTGAGTTTGTGGCGCACCGAGGCCTTGCGCTCGGCCTGCCCCGGCATGATGAAGGTGCGGCCGATGTAGCGGTTCTTGATGAAGCCCTCGCGATACGGCACCTTCAGCACCCGCCCCATCTCGCCGGCGGCGGTGCGGCTGGTGTCGGGCACCGGCATGATCACGTCGATGTCGTGCGCCGGCCAGTCGCGCTTGATGCGGCGCGCGAGTTTCTCGCCCATGTTCATACGCGCGCGATACACCGGGATGCCGTCGATGATCGAGTCCGGGCGCGCCAGATAGACATACTCGAAGATGCACGGCGCATGCGTCGGCTTAGGTGCGCAGATGCGCGAATGGACCTTGCCGTCGAGATCGACCAGGATCGCCTCGCCCGGCTGCACATCGCGCTCCAAGTCGTAGCCGAGCACGTCGAGCGCGACGCTCTCGGAGGCGAACATGTGCGCGCAACGTCGCGGCAAGTCGGTGCGCTGCGTGCCGTACACCAGCGGGCGGATGCCGCAGCGGTCGCGGAAGGCGAGGATGCCGACGCCGACCACCATGACCACCGCCGCATACGCGCCGCGGCAGCGGTTGTGCACCCCGCGCACCGCGTCGAACAAGTCCTCCGGCGTCGCCCGCGTGCGCCCCGGCGCGAGCGCGTCGCGCAGTTCATGCGCGAACACGTTGAGCAGAATCTCCGAGTCGGACGAGGTGTTGAGTTGGCGCAAGTCCTGGCGGAACAACTCGTCGCGCAGACTGGCGGCGTTGGTCAGGTTGCCGTTGTGCGCCAGCGCGAGGCCGAACGGCGAGTTGACATAGAACGGCTGCGCCTCGGCGCGCGAATCGCAGCCGGCGGTCGGATAGCGCGCGTGGCCGATGCCCATGGTGCCCTTGAGTTGCAGCATGTGGCGGGCGTGGAAGACGTCGCGCACCAAGCCGTTGTCCTTGCGCAAATAGACGCGGTCGCCGTCCGAGGTGATGATGCCGGCGGCGTCCTGGCCGCGGTGCTGCACGATGGTCAAGCCGTCGTACAACACTTGGTTGGCCGCGCTGGCGCCGAGTACGCCGATGACTCCGCACATTAGATGGTTGCCGTTGGTTGAAGGTAGATCGCTAGATCAGACGGCATCAGCGCGCGCAACCACTCGGTCAGCGGAGCGAAATAGCCCGCCAGCGCCGAGCCTTGCCACCACGGCTGCGCCGTCAGTTCCAAGAATACCGCCAGCAGCAGCAGGATTGCAACCACACCTAAGCCGCGCGCGAAGCCGAACGCCAGCCCGAGCGAGCGGTCGATGCCGCCGATGCCGGCGAACGCCAGCAAATTGCACAGCAAATGGCCAAGCAGCGAGGCGACGATCAGCACCGCGATGAAGACGATGACGAACGCCGCGGTGACGCGCAACGACGGCTGGGCAATGTACGGCGCGAGATAGTCGGCGGCGAATGTGGCGTTTTGATACGCAACCCACAGCGCGACCAGCCACGCGGCGAGCGACAGCACCTCGCGCACAAAGCCGCGGAACAACCCGACCAACAGCGAGACCAAGAGAATCGCAACGATGGCGAGATCAACCGCGTTCATGGATGTTGGAGGGATGATCCGAATGCGGCGCGCGGCGGCGATTATCTCGCGTGCTCAGTGACATAGCCGCGCTCGTTGGTGATCGCCACCAGTTGTGCGGCGACTTCGTCGGCGGTCTTTTTGTCGGCATACGGTCCGAGCCAGATGCGAATCGCTTGGTCGCCGAGCGAGGTCTTGAACTTTTTTTGATGCGCGGTAAAGCCGTTGTCGGCCAACGATTTCAGCATTGCGCCGGTGTCCGCTTGCTCTGAATAATAAGTGCCGACACGGACTTCCCAGCCGGAATCGGCGGTCGGTGGAGTCTTCGGCGCGGGTTTTGACGGCGTGAGTTGAGTCGGCGCGGGTTGCGATGGTTCGGCGGTGACGACCGCTGGCTCCGGCCGCTGCAATGCGGGTTTGGATTCGGATGCCGCCGACGAATCCCCGCCAGTCGAATTGGACTGACTCAGCGTCGTGACAATCGCGCCGGAAGTTGATTCGCTAGTCGCCGCGCGTTGGATGCGGGATTCGATCGCCTGCTCCGGCAGGATCAGCGGGATCACCAGCACCGCCGCCGCGACCATGATGATCGCGCCGGCCAGGCGATGCTTGGGCTCATACTCGATCTGAACCGGCGCGGATTTCTTGGGTTTCATAATCGTGCTGGATCGCTTCGACTCGAACCGCTTCGACTGCGCGCCGCGCGCGCCGCGCCGGGATCGGCGATCGCGGATGCTTCGCTGAAGGATCGATTCGATGAAGGATGACTACGCTCAGGGATCGCTACGCCGGTCCCGCTCCAATTCAGCGAGTATAGCACCGACGGTGTGGAACGAGCCGAACACCACCACGCGGTCGCCCGCCTTGGCAGCCGCGCGCGCGGCACGATACGCCGCCGCCGGGGACGGGTGCAAGGTCGCGTCGGCATCGGCAAGCGGCAACTGATCGCGCAGCGCCCGCGCGCTTTGCCCACGCGCGTCAACGATGTCGGCGAGATGCCAATGATCGACGCTATTGCGCAACGCCGCGAACAAGTCGCCGACTGGCTTGTCCACCAGTGCGCCGAACACCGCATGGGTGCGCGCGGCGCGCGGACGGCGCGACAGGAACGCCGCCAGTTCGATCGCGGCGTCGCGGTTATGCGCGACATCGAGCACGGTTTCGGGCGCATCGTCGGCGCCTTGGTCGAGCACTTGGCAACGCGCCGCCAAGCG
>JBPCXC010000098.1:0-15284 GCA_051008875.1 bacterium | reverse complement strand
GGTTTGGCGCGCGTTGCGCGGCGAGGTCGAGCGGCAACTGGGGGGCGAGCCGTTGCTCGGTTCGTTTTTGCGTCCGACGGTGTTGGCGCATGGTTCGTTCGGCGCGGCGTTGGCGGCGTTGCTGGCGCAGAAGTTGGCGTGCCCGACGCTGACCGAGGCGAGTTTGCGCGAGATCATCAACCGCGCGCATGACGATGCGCCGTCGTTACTGACCGACGCCGTCGCCGATCTGCTTGCGTTTTGCGCGCGCGATCCGGCATGCGATCGCTATGCGTTGCCGTTTTTGTATTACAAGGGGTATCAGGGCTTGCAACTGCATCGCGTCGGCGCGCAGTTGTGGCGGCAACAGCGGCGCGATCTTGCGTTGTATATGCAAAGCCGCGTGAGCGAAGTGTTCGCGATCGACATTCATCCGGCGGCGCGCATCGGTCGCGGCATCTTGATCGATCACGCGACTTCGCTGGTGATCGGCGAGACCGCGGTGGTCGGCGACAATGTTTCGATGCTGCACGAAGTCACCCTCGGCGGCACCGGCAAGGACAGCGGCGACCGCCACCCGAAGGTCGGCGCCGGCGTGTTGATCGGCGCCGGCGCGAAGATTCTCGGCAATGTTCGCATCGGCGCCGGCTCCAAGATCGGCGCCGGCAGCGTGGTGCTCGATGATGTGCCGGCGCATTCCACCGCGGTCGGCGTGCCGGCGGCGGCGGTCGGCGAATGCCACGAGCGCGAGCCGGCGCTGGAGATGGAGCATCGGCTACGCATCGACTCGCCCGCCGACTGAGCGATGATGATTCGCGCGCGATCGCTGTCGCCAACTGCAACGACAACGACAACGAACTGAAATCATGCCAAGCAATCCGCCGCTGCGTTTCGGTAATGTGCTGTATCAAACCGACGCGCGCGTCGCGACCATCACGTTGAATCGACCGCAGCGATTCAACGCCATCGACGCCGAGATGCCGGGCAACATCGCCGCGGCGTTCGAGCACGCCGGGCGCGACGACTCGGTGCATGTGATCGTGCTGCGCGGCGCCGGGCGCGGCTTCTGCGGCGGCTATGACTTGAACTTGTTCGCGGCGCAAACCGGCGGCGACAACCCGGTCGCGCAGGAGATGCCGTGGGACGCGATGATCGACTATCGCTTCATCAGCCGATGCACGCAGGACTTCATGTCGATCTGGCGATGCCCCAAGCCGGTGATCGCGCGCGTGCACGGCGACGCGGTCGCCGGCGGCAGCGACATCGCGCTGTGCTGCGACATCGTGGTGATGAGCAACAAGGCGCGCATCGGCTATCCGCCGGCGCGCGTCTGGGGCTGCCCGACCACGGCGATGTGGGTCTATCGCCTCGGCGCCGAGCGCGCCAAGCAGTTGCTGTTCAGCGGCGACTTAATCAGCGGCAAGCGCGCCGCGAAGATCGGCTTGATCTTCAAGGCGACGCCGCTTTCCAAACTCGACCACGCCGTCGCCGCCTTGACCGAGCGCATCCAAGGCGTGCCGAAGAACCAGTTGATGATGATGAAACTGCTGGTCAATCAAGCGTATGAAAACATGGGCTTGGCGAACACCCAGACCATCGCCACCTTGTTCGACGGCCTCGCCCGCCACAGCCCCGAAGGCGTCCACTTCAAGCGACGCGCGCAACAAAGCGGCTTCAAGCAAGCCATCGCCGAGCGCGACTCGGGCGCGCCGATTGGTGGCGGGAAGAAATAGGTCTCGCGAAGCGCGCGACGTGACTCACGCGCGACTAGAACGACGATCCCGGTTGTTCGAGGAACGCTAACTCCGCATCGGTCGACTCGCGGCCGAGGATTTGGTTGCGATGCGGGAAGCGGTCGAATCGCACGATGATGTCGTGGTGCTTGTGGGCGAAGTCGAGGTAGTTGTCGAACAACCCGGCTTCTTCCGGCGCGGCGGCGTCGGCGAGTTGTTGATACAACGCGACCGAGCGTTGCTGATCGGCGAGCGCTTCGCTGTGCTCGAACGGCAGGTAGGCGAACACGCGCTCGATCGCGCGTAACTGCTGCGACGCGCCGCTTGCGACGCCGTGCTTGGCGAGGCGCAGCGCGGTCGCGTCGCAGGCGAACGCCGCCGGCGTGTCGCGGTGGATGTTGCGCGGCAACTGGTCGGTGGCGATGATCAGCGCGAGCAAGCCGCGCGGGGAGTCGGCCCAATGATCGAGTCCGCCGTCGGCGACGGCGCGCGCGGTGGCGGCGAAGGTCGCGGCAATCTCGGCATCGACGCGCTCGTCCTTGCCCCACCACAGCGACGACTGACTCTCGGCAATTTCGATTGCGTTGTCGCCGCGCCCGAACCAGAACGCGAGCACGCGCTCGCTGGTTTGCACTGCGCTTTGTTCGCGGCTTTGTTCGAAGGTGTGTTCGGTCATGTTCGCTCTCGTCTTGATCGTCGCGGCGGCATTCGCTGTATTATTCGCCTTATTATTCGCCAAATTGCCATCGCGTTACAATACCGCCGCGCGCGCCGCGCGTCCATGCCGCCAGATGATGCCGTCCGCTTTGCTTTCAGAACCGATCCATCCCGCCGCTTTGCGCTGATGGCGATCAAACTATTCCTCGCGCTGGTCGCGCTCGCCACCTTGATGTGGTTCTTCGGCTGGTATCGCCGCGCCGGACCGGCGCAGCGCAATCGCGCGTTGCGCGGCATCTTGTTGTACGGCATCGGCGCCGCGATCCTGCTGCTGGTGCTGACCGGGCGGCTGCCGTGGTTGTTCGCGCTGGTCAGCGCGGCGGTGCCGTGGCTCAATCGCGCGCTGACCGCGCGGCGGATGTGGCAGGTGTTCAAGGAGTTCAAGCAACCCGGTGCCGAACGCCCGGGCGGCGCCGCGCGCACGGCTGAGCCGATGAGCGTCGCCGAGGCGCATGAGGTGCTCGGCCTCGCGCCCGGCGCGAGCGAGCGCGAGATTATCGACGCGCATCGCAAGTTGATGCAGAAGAACCACCCCGACCGCGGCGGCTCGGACTATCTGGCGCGGCGCATCAACCAAGCCAAAGAGGTGCTGCTGAAGGCGTTGTGATGCACATCGTCGACGTTGGCGCGCGCGCGCGCGATCCGCTACAATCCGCCCGCAACACGAATCAAAGGAGCAGCAAACTGCCTCGCCCAACCAAACGATCGCGGTTTTTGACCGGCGTAGCAGCGCTCCCGCTGACGCTGCTGGCGGCGTGGCCGGCGGCGATCAGCGCGGTCAATCCCGACCAGCGCGCGTCGTGGGGGATTGACCCGGCGTTGATCGCCTCGCTGATTACCCCGGCGGTCGCCGCCAACCGCTATCCGCCGCGCCTTGCTTTGTCGAACTTGTCGGCGGATTTGTCATCGGATCTGTCGCCGGAGTCGTTGCCGGAGTCGTCGTCGGAGTCGCCGCCCGATTCCCTCGGCGGCGAGTTCGCGCTGCGCTACACCTTCGACCCGGCGTTGCAGGGCGAGGCGCAGCGGCTGCTCGGAAAATACAATCCCGACTACGGCGCGCTGGTCGCGCTCGATCCCGACACCGGTCGCGTGCTGGCGATGGCGAGCAGTTCGCGCCACGGCGACCCGGGCAACATGGCGATGATCAACGCCTATCCGGCGGCGTCGATCTCCAAGATCATCACCGCCGTCGCCGCGGTCAACGAAGGTAAGGTCGCGCCCGACAGCGTGGTGCCGTTCAACGGCAAGTCCACTTCGCTGTACAAGAAGAGCGTGTTCGACCACCGCGACAACAAATGGACGCGGCGCTATTCGTTCGGCAAGTCGTTCGCGCGCTCGGTCAACACCGTGTTCGGCCGCGTCGGCGCGGTCGAGGTCGGCGGCGACGCGATGCTCGACTACGCCCAGCGGCTCGGCTTCAACCGAAGGTTCGCCTCGGACTTCGCGTTCGGCAACGGCGCGGTCGAAGTGGACACCGCCGACCGCTGGCAAGTGGCCGAGATGGCGGCCGGCTACACCACGCGCAACACGCTGTCGCCGCTGCACGGCGCGGCGTTGGCGGCGGCGGCGGTGAACGGCGGGCACTTGGTCGCGCCGGCGGTGGTCGAGGCGATCCTCGGCCCCAACGGCGTGCCGCTGTATTGGCATCAGCCGGCCAAGTCCGAGGTGATGCGCGCCGACACCGCGCGCGCGCTGCGCGAGATGATGCGCGCCACGGTCGAGATCGGCTCGTCGCGCCGATCGTTCGCGAGATTCCACCGCGGGCGACTGAAGGACGCCGTGGTCGGCGGCAAGACCGGCTCGCTGACCGGCTTCGCGCCGCGCGGAAAATACGACTGGTTCGTCGGCTTCGGCGAGTTGGACGGGCGCAAGATCGCATACGCCGCGCTGTGCATCAACAAGCGCCGATGGTATGTGAAGTCGGCGCGGCTGGCGCGCGAACTGCTCGAGTTCCACTTCCGCGAAACGCCCGCCGGCGACGACGCGTAAAGTTAAGTCAACGTGCGCGCGCACTGAAGCAACCCATGCGGCGATGAAGCAATATCTGGACGCGGTGCGCGAGACCTTGCGCGACGGCACGCGCAAGCCGAACCGCACCGGCGTGGACACCATCTCGACCTTCAACATCAACTACGAGATCGATCTCGCCGACGGCTTCCCGCTGCTGACCACCAAGGCGATCTCGTGGAAGAACATCGTCATCGAGAACCTGTGGTTCCTGTCCGGCAGCGCCGACATCGCGCTGCTGCGCAAGCACGACTGCCGCTTCTGGGACCCGTGGGCGGACGAGCGCGGCCAAGTGCCAAGCGCATACGGCAACTTCTGGCGGCGCTTCCCGCTGCCGGACAACCAGACCAACGATCAAGTCGCGTATGTGGTCGAGCAACTGCGCCGCGATCCGATGAGCCGGCGCATGGTGGTGTCGGCGTGGGCGCCGGGCAACGCGCAGAGCAGCGCGCTGCCGCCGTGCCACGCGCTGTGGGTGGTCAACGCGCAGCACGACGCGCGCGGCGAGCCGCACCTGTGCCTGCACCTGACCCAGCGCAGTTGCGACATCGCGCTCGGCGTGCCGTACAACATCGCCGGCTACGCGCTGCTGCTGGAGTTGCTGTCGAGATTCTGCGGACTGCCGGCGCGACTGTTCGGCCACACCTTGATCGACGCGCACATCTACACCGCCAAGGCCGACGGCTCGATGGCGCAATACGATCATGTCCCCGCGCTGAAGCAGCAACTCGCGCGCGCGCCGCGGCCGCTGCCGAGTTTGGAGATCGATCCATCAATCCAGTCGCTCGCCGACATCGAAGCGCTGCTCACCCTCGACACCGACGACATCATGGATAAGTTCAAACTGCATCGCTACGACCCGCATCCGGCGATTCGATTCAAGGTGGCGGTGTAGGCGACAAGGCGATGGACGCGCGGCGGCGCACACCCGACTCGCCCAAACCAAAGTTGCGCGGCGCGATCGTCGCCATGACCCGCGCGCGCGTCATCGGCGTCGACGGCAAACTGCCGTGGCACTACGGCGACGACCTCAAGCGCTTCAAGCGACGCACGATCGGCTGCGCGGTGCTGATGGGGCGGGTGACTTGGGACTCGCTCGGCCGCAGCCCCCTGCCCGGTCGCCGCAACATCGTCGTCAGCCGCGCGCCGCTGCCCGGCGTCGAGCACTACCGCGGCATCGAGCCGGCATTGCGCGCCTGCGCCGACGACGATCTATGGGTCATCGGCGGCGCGCAAATCTACCGCGCGGCGCTGGCGCATTTGAATCTGCTCGACGTGACTTATGTGCCGGATTCGATCGAGCGCAACGACGCGGTCAAGTTCCCGCCGATCGATCCGCAACAGTGGGAAGCGAACGAAGAGACGACGTTCGGCGACGCGGACTTGCGCAATGTAATCTATCGACGCCGTTCATCGTGACGCGGTTCGGCGCGGTGATGTGATTTTGAATGAGCAATCTGCTTATTTAGTTTTTGTTGTAGCCGTAGCGTTCGTCTTGGGAAAGGAATACTTTTTTCCAATGTTGCTCTCTGTCAATTATTACTTGATCGTCAGTTTTCATTGAGCGATATTCAAGCAACGATATGATGAAATTATCTGCTGCATAACCATCCCCTTTCTGCTTGATAAGTTCCATAAGTTTAGCATTCCATCCGTGTCCGCTAGAATCCATATACTCGCCCCACCTTGACCAGATGCCAGAATCTCCGTAAGCAGATCCTATGTATTTCTTCCCATTAGATTTGTCCATAATCACATAAACCCCTTTTACATTCTCCAAAGCCGTTCTCCAACTCGGATCTTCTCTGCTGAAAATTCGAATTAATTCGCTGAAGTCATGATTAATATTCTCGTATCCCGGAAATTTCTCTCCAGAATATGGTTCCTTTAGAATTTCTGATACGCTCATACTTTCTAGGTAGCTTTCCAAGCACAATGACCTTTGCCTAGATGCATATTCTAGCATTATCTTCAGCCTCCCAACGTACTTAGAATGCCCTTCTAGCTTCTTGGTTTCGTAACGCCAGCCATCGGATGTTTGGCGTCTGGAAATGATTTCATAGACTCCACCGAACAGCCATACGTACGTTTCATGGTGAAAATTAATCAACGAAAGTATGTATTTCCGAGAATGAGTGTCGTTTCCGCCGTGGCTATATGTGTTCCATTCATCCCACTCTTCCGGATTTTGCACATACACATCAAGCGGTTGTTCGTAGCCATTCCAGCTGGCTACATGAAGTTTGAATTCTTCAGGATTATCAATTTCGATGATGTTCGTGATTGGTATTGCTGTGTCGTTCATTTGAATTTTCCCCTCGGGATTGATGTGGATTTAATATCGTGTCGATGTCGCTCATTTCTTCTGTCGAATATAGGTGTTCCGCATTTCTTCCGTCAACGCCACGAACTCATCGCGCAGTGTTCGCGGTTTAATAATCTCCACCGCGGCGCCGAATCCCATCAGCCACCAGCGCAGTTCCGCGGTGTCGGCGACGGTTGCTTCGACCAGCACCCGACCGTCGCCATCGCTGGTGATGGCTTGGTCGCTGGACAATTTTGACTCGGATAAATGCAACGCGGCGTCCGGCGAAAACAACGCGCATAACTTCAACTTTTCGCTCGACACCGGATAGGCAAAACTCTGTTCTTGCTCGATGTAATGCGCCAAGTCAAAATCCGCGACCGAGTCCGCGCGCTTGTCCATCGCGTTCGCGCGGTTCATTCGATGCAACGCATAATGTCGCGGGTCGTCATAGCCATGCGCGGTTGCGACCAAGTAAATAATCCCGTTGCGCACCACCAAGCCAAGCGGATTTAATACGCGACGCCGCGCGACGGTTTGACTCTTGCTTTGGTAATACACTTCGAGTCGCTTGCCGTCGAGCAACGCGGTATAAACCGCGTCTTGCACATTCGTTTTCGCCGACGGCGCGATCAGATCGGGTCCGCGGCTGATGATGCGCGTTTTGGCCGACCATTTGCCGAGATTGGTTTGCTTTAGAACATCGTTCGCGTTGTTGAAATGCGGTTGCAGCAAGCGCAACATGGAAGGCGGCAAGAGCGGTCGCAAGTATTCCGAAGCCAGTTTGAAGGCGAGTGCTGTGTTGCCGTTCATCGCCGGAATTTGCGTGATGTCGCTTTTTTGCAGCCAATACCAATAGTTCGTTCGTCCTTCGCAATGACAAGAAATCGAAAACGGCGTCGATAGTTTTTCAAGGTCGCGCTGTATCGAACGAATGCTGACCGCGAAGTCCGGGTTGGCATCGCGCAACTTTTGCTGTAGTTGCGCGATACTGATTCGCTGTGGATCAGTCGGCAAAAGTTGCAGCAACGCCAAGTAGCGCAACGCCGTGTCGGTCGCCTTTCGCATCGCTTACTTTGGATTTTTCATTCCACTTTTGGTGCAGTCGATTCGCTTGCCGCTGGAAAGGAAATGCGCCAGCGCGACCAACGCTTCGGTGTCGCGCTTGCAGTATGCGAGCAAGTCGCGAGTCAACGTTCGCGCGCGCTTCGCGTCGGTGTCGGTGTCGGCGGCGGCGCGCAACATTTCGCGATACGCCGCGCCCGCCGCTTCGCCGCCCTGCACTTCTCCGAGGTCGCTGTAGTCCATCGCCGCGATCGTCGGCAGCACATTCTTCAGCGACCACGAACCGCGCATGTCGGGATGATAATAATGCGCGCGCGTCAGCGGCAACAAGTCAACCAGCCGTTCGATGACGGCGTCGATGTCGTCGGCCAAATCGTCGAAACGCTCCGCCAAGTCGCGCAAGCAACGTGATTCGAATGCGCTGTAAACGAAGATCGGTCCGGCGTCGCCGACCGCGGTCAACAACGACTCGATGAACGCGCGCATCGGTGTAACCTCGGTGTCGGCGGCGGCGAGAAACTCGCGGTGCACGATTTCGCCGGCGCGCGACTCGACATGGCACGACCATTGAAACGGCAAGGTCTGATACGGACGCGCGCCGCGCCAAATCGGCACCGCCAACGCGATGGTCTCGAAATCGAGGTAGCAGCGCGGATACGACAAGTCGCGCAAAAATTCCGACGCCGCCGGGCGCAACTCCGACTCGCCGTTTATGGTGACACGGCGAATCCATTCATGCTGGTCGTTGTGCAATCGTCCGTGCGGTATGTCGCGAATGTCGTGCACGCCTTCGTCGTGCAACGCTTGCGCGACGCCTCTGCCATACGGCAAGCAGTCAACCGGATAGTCCGCGCTCGGGCCGGCGCAATGTTCGATGAACGGACAATCATACGGCGTGGTGCAATGCGCGCCGGTTTCGATGTCGGGTTGTTCGCCGTTCATCACCGCGTTGAATCCGCGCACCCATTCCGGCACCTCTTGCTTGATCTCGGCGACGGCGCGCGACAAGTCTTCATAGTGCAGCAAACCGCGGTAATCGCCGTCGCCGCGATAGACGAACCGATTGTCGATATGCGCCAGTTCCACCTGCGCGACCGCAAGGCCGCAACCTTCCAACACCCACGACTGCACCGCGCAGTCGGGATAATGCGGCTGCTTGACCGAAGTGCTCGACTTGACTTCGATCAAGCGAAACCCGCGCGCGCCCGGCGCCAACACATCAACGCGCACGACCACGCCTTGATGCTCGAAAGTCGCCTCGAACAAAGTCGCCCTCGGCGATTCGCGCATCACGCGCTCGGTCTCGACCAACGCGCCGACAATGCCATCGTCGAACCCGATCAAATGACCGCCCGGATGCAGCGACTGAGCGACCTCGCCGACTTCGTTGCCAACCGCAAAGCGCAACTCGGCCTGCGCCGACACCACCGCCAACTTGGGTTGATGGAGTTCAAGCCACAGCCGCTTCTCGCACTGCAGCCCGGACAGGATTCTGGACTTGGAGAGTCTTTTTTCAGGAAGTGTTTTGCTCATTTTTTCGCATCTCATGATACGACCGACATAAATTCGATCTATAAATCTAACTCCAAAAATGCTCCGCCAAGATGTCTCGAGTATCTCGAACAATCGTGTTCTTTGTAAAAACCCGCAGCGGAAAAAGATTGGCTGATTGCATGGTCTTGGGCGCGCGTGACTTGTTTGTTCGCAACTCCATTGATTTCGCGAAGTTGCCAACCGAAGAATCGATCGTTGACCAATTCGATCACCGCTGGCGTGGATTCACAGATATATAAGTAGCAGAATCCAAAAACCACTTTGTTAACATACCGCATAACGCAGTTGTTGAATCGTTCCGCGGTCGCTTTCAATGCCGATCGATCGCGCACCGGACGGATGCTGTCATCGCCATCCCACGGCGGTGGCGGGAACGGTATTTCAGCGAACTTCCGAGAAAACCATTTTGACAAACCCGACATATCATTGACCGCCGCCGCTGCCTGACTAATCTCCCGCTCGGTGATTTGCAGATCAATCCCGAGCAACTGCACGCCGCGGGCGCATATGCACAGACATTCGAAGTCATCTTGATTCCGCACGCAACGCATCACCGCGCCGCAGCGAAACTTCTCGGGAATGCCATCCATCATTTCAATCACGCGGATGTCCCATTTGCGCACGCGCCGCGCATGGTGGAAATCCTTGCGCATATCATCGCGTGCAAGCGCGCGAATCAATTGCCGATATTCCTGTTTGGTCAGCGGCTTCGGCGGCAACTTGGGCAGCAAGTTGAGCGTACCAGCGGGGCAGGACGGGAACCATCTCCGAAGCAACGCCTTTTTGCTTTCGGTTCGAATCAACCGCGCCTGGGAACGTGCATCCCCGTCGTCCGCCCCATGCTCCAGCAACGCCAGCCTGAGCAAGCAAAGAAAATGCGCATAGCCGGCCCGCTGCTCGGCAAGGTGAAACAGGAATCGCGAATCAGCCCCGCATAAATCGATCGCCCACTTCGTCGCCCAGTGTCGCTTTCCGAACAACCTTTCAACCACGCAACGACGCACTCCGTGCAGTTTCTCAGCCGTCCACAGGACATTCCCGCGACGATTCATTCGCGGTTGGCTCGCGCCCGCAGTTATTTCGCGGCTTTCGACAACCGCGCTTGAAACGGGGGCATCGCTTGGCTCGGGCTGATGTTTTATCGTCATCGCTCGCTTCTCTCCACTGGCTTAAGGAATCATGGAGTTGGGAGGATGAACCAGCCATGCGACAAATTGCGTCTAATCAGATCGTCGGCACACAAAAATTCCTCGCTTCGGCGACGGATAGCCTTCGATGGTTTTGGCCGGGTCGGTCGGGTCGAGGAAGTCGGTCAGCGATTCGAACTGCATCCATTCGGTGACGCGCTGCTCGGCGGCGGTGGTCGCGCTGACGTCGAGCAGGCGGATGTCGCGCGCGCCGGCGTCGCGCAGCCACGCTTGCAACGCGAGCGGCGACGGGATCGCGTGCACATTGCGCATCTTGGCGTAGCGTCCGCTCGGTCGCAGCACGGCGTCGGCGCCGCCGTCCACCAGCAACGTCTCGATCACCACTTCGCCGCCGGGTCGCGCGAACGCGAGCAACTCGCGCAGATGCGCCGCCGGATCGCGGCGGTGATACAACACGCCCATCGAGAGCACCGTGTCGAAGCCGCCGACGCCGCGCGGGAACTGCTCGCTGCTAAGCGGCAGCACGAACGCCGGGCAGTCGGGGCAATGGCGCTTGAGCGCGTCGAACTGGGCGACGAACAATCGACTCGGGTCGATGCCGAGCGCGAGGCGCGCGCCGGCGCCGAGCATGCGCCACAAGTAGTAGCCGTTGCCGCAGCCGACATCGAGCACGCGACGATCGCGCAACGCGCCGATGCGTCGGTGCAAACGCGCCCACTTCATGTCGGCGCGCCACTCGCTGTCGATCATCAGCCCGCGCAGTTCGAACGGACCTTTGCGCCACGGCCGCAGTTGCAGCAGCAGATGCTTCAACCTCGCGCGCGTCTCGGCGCAACTTCGCGGGTCGCCGATGCGCACCGCCGCGCGCGCGAAGTCGTGGCTCGCGTCGGCGTCTTGGTCGCGCGCGAGGTCGGCGACGCCGGCGATCACGCGTCGCCACTTGGCGCGGTCGCCGTGCGGATGATCGCGCTCGGCATCGCGTGCGCGATCGAGCAACGGCGCGGCCAGCGCGCCCAAGTCGGCCGCCGCCAACGCCGCGCGCAGACGATCCGACTCCGACTCCGATTCCAACTCAGACGTCGGCGCGCTCATGCGCGACTCATTTAAGCGCGACGAAGGCGCAGAAGTTGAACGCTTGGAACCATTGGAAGGCTTGCGCGAAACCGGCTTGGCGCAGTCGCGCGATGTGCGCATCGGCGCTGTCCAGCGTCATCACATGCTCCAACGCGGCGCGCTTTTGCGCGATCTCCAACTCGCTGTAGCCGTTGGCGGCCTTGAACTGATCGTGCAGCGACTGCTGCCATTCGCGCTCGGCGGCGTCATCGAAGCGCACCTTCTCCGCCAGCACCGCGACGCCGCCGGCGTTCAATCCGGCGTGGATGCGGCGCAGCAAGCCGAGGCGGTCGGCGGGTTCGAGGAACTGCAGCGTCAGGTTGAGCACCACCATGTCGGCGTCCACGATCTCGGCGTCGCGGACGTCGCGGTGCTGCAAGTCGAAGCGGTCGGCGGCGATCACGCCGGTCAAGTTCTCGCGGCATCGCCGCAGCATCGGCGCCGAGTTGTCGACGCCGACGAAGCGGATCGAGCGGTCGGCGACGCGCGCGTGGATCGACAGCATCGACGCGCCGAGCGCGCAGCCGAGATCATAGACGGTCGAGTTCGGCCGCGCGAAACGCTCGGCGATGACGCCGAGCAAGGCGACGATCGCCTCGTAGCCGGGCGCCGAGCGCCGGATCATGTCGGCGAACACCGCGGCGACGCGCTCGTCGAAAACGAAGTCAACCACGCGCGGACGTTCGTCGGCATAGACTTTGTCGGTGTCGCTCATGTCGGATTGCGTCGTCTTATGTTTGCGTGTCGATTGCGTTGATTGTGTCGTTCGCGTCAGCCATGTCGCTTATGCCGACCGCGTCGTTCATGTCGCCGCATTCCAAATCAACATCCACCGAACGCGCGCGTCATCCGCGCGACAAATCAAACCTGCTCCAACTCGATCAATGCGCCGAGCACGTCCTTCGGGTGCAGGAACACCACCGGCTTGCCGTGCGCGCCGATGCGCGGCGCGCCGTCGCCGAGGATGCGCATGCCTTCGGCGCGCAGACGCCGGCACGCCTGCTCGATGTCGGCGACTTCATAGCACAGATGATGAATCCCGCCGGCCGGATGCGCGCGCAGGAACTTCGCGATCGGCGAATCCGCGCCGAGCGGATGCAGCAACTCCAACTTGGCGTTCGGCAACTCGACGAACACGGTGGTCACGCCGTGCGCCGGCAAGTCGAGCGGCGCCGAGACGCGCGCGCCGAACGCGTCGCGATACAACTCGGCGGCGGCGGCGAGGTCCGGCACCGCCAGCGCGACATGATTGAGGCGGCCGATCATCGCTCCGCACATTCGCTTTTTTGCGTCGGCGCGCGCATCGAAGTTCGCGCCGGCGCGCGCATGAACAACGCGACCAATTCGCGCGCGGCGATCGAAGCCGGCAACTCGCCCGCGTCCACCTGCGCCAGCATGCGCTCGAGTCGCGCGCCGACCGCATCGTCGTTCTTCAACTCCGCCAGCAACTGCTCGCGCGTCTCGTTCCACAGCCAGTCCTTCGCCTGGCGCCGCCGCCGTGCCGGCAACGCGCCGTCGGCGTGCAGCATCGCGCGGTATTCATCGAGGCGCCGCTGCACTTCGTCTAAGCCGTTGCCCTCGGTCGATGACACCGTCACCACCGGCGGTCGCCACGCCGCCAGCCGTTGCTTAATCAAGCCCAACGCGTGCTGAATGTCGGCCGCCGCCGCGCTTGCTTGCTTGACCAAGTCGCCGTCGGCTTTGTTGACGATGACGATGTCGGCCAACTCCATGATGCCGCGCTTGATGCCCTGCAGTTCGTCGCCGGCGGTTGGCAGCAGCATCAACAGGAAGACGTCGGTCATCGCCGCGACCGTCGTCTCCGACTGGCCGACGCCGACAGTCTCGACCAGCACCAGATCGAATCCGGCGGCTTCGCAAATCAAGATCGCCTCGCGCGTGCGTCGCGCGACGCCGCCCGATGCATCGCCGGACGGCGACGGTCGGATGAACGCGCGCGGGTTCGCGGCGAGCGCGTGCATGCGGGTCTTGTCGCCGAGGATCGAGCCGCCGCTGAACGCCGACGACGGGTCGATGGTCAGCACCGCGATGCGCGCGCCGCGGTCGGCGGCGCGGCTGCCGAAGGCGTCGATGAAGGTTGACTTGCCGACCCCGGGCGCGCCGGTGATGCCGACGCGCAACGCGCCGCCGGTATGCGGCATCGCGTCGCGCAGCAAGCGCTCGGCGGCGGCGCGGTCGTCGGCGCGGGTCGATTCAAGCAAGGTGATCGCGCGCGCCAACACGCGGCGGTCGCCGGCGCGCAATGCGGCGAAGTCAACGGCCAAGTCGTTCATCGCCATTCAAGCCGCGTCGTTCGTTTGCGCGGCGAACTCGAGAATCATTTGGTCGGCTTCGAGCGTCGCGCCGGTTTGCGCCAGCACGCGTTCGACCACGCCGTCGTGCTCGGCGCGCAACTCGTTCTCCATCTTCATCGCCTCGATCACCGCCAACTCCTGCCCGGCCTTGACCGCGTCGCCGGCTTGCACCGACAGCGACACCAGCAGCCCGGGCATCGGCGACAGCAAGAAGCGCGACAAGTCGGGCGGCGCCTTGCGCGGCATCAGCGCGTGCAGTTCGGCGGCGCGCGGCGACAGCACCTTGGCGCGGACGCGGTTGCCGCCGCGCGCGAGGTCGTAGTCATGCCCGCGCCGCTCGACTTGCAGATTGAAGCGCGCGCCGTTGACGCGGGCGCGGAACACCGGCTCGGTCGCGCGCCAGTCGTGCGCGATGATGTATTCGGCGTCGCCGCATTCGACGCGGCATTCGGTCGCATCAATGGTTGAATCTTGCGCCGGCGACTGCGCGCGATGCACTTGCGCCGGGTGATATTCGCCGTCGATCTCGACCACCCAGCGCGCGCCGACGGCGCGGCCGTAGCCCGCCGGCAACTGCCCGCTGGTGGCCGCGGCGCGGAGGCTGAAGCGGTCGTGCAGCGTTGCTGCGACCGCGACCAACGCGCCGAGGTCGTCGCCGGCGGCAATCATCCGCGCGCGGCTCATCGGCGCGAAGCCGTCGGCGTATTCGCGCGCGATGAAGTCGGTGCGCAACTCGCCTTGCCGGAACTTCGGATGCGCGAAGATCGCCGACAGGAACGGCTGGTTGGTGTCGACGCCGCGGATGTAATAGCAATCGAGCGCATCGCGCATCCGCGCGATCGCCGCCGCGCGGTCGGCGCCCCAAGTGATCAACTTGGCGATCATCGGATCGTAGAAGCGCGAGATCTCCGAGCCCTCTTCGACGCCGGAGTCGAGGCGGATGCGCGGGTTCGTGTTCGTCGCGTCGGTGTCATCGTCGGCGTTCGCATCGTCGGCGTTCGCATCGGCGGCGTTCGCATCGGCGTCGGCATCGTCGGTCGGCGGCGGGCGATAGCGCGTCAGGCGGCCGCTCGACGGCAGGAAGTCGCGGAATGGATTCTCGGCGTAGATGCGCGCCTCCATCGCCCAACCATTGATGCCGACATCGGACTGGCGCAGTTCGAGACGCTCGCCGGCGGCGACGCGGATCATCAACTCGACCAAATCGACGCCGGTGATCATCTCGGTGACCGGATGCTCGACCTGCAGGCGCGCGTTGACCTCCATGAAGTAGTACGAGCCGTCGTCGCCCCGCAGGAACTCGACCGTGCCCGCGCTGTAGTACCCGGCGGCCTTCGCGGCCTTGACC
>JBPCXC010000097.1:0-4434 GCA_051008875.1 bacterium | reverse complement strand
GGCGCGTTGTGCGATACGCGCGTCGAACGCTCGCGGCGGGCGGGTGATTCCGATGCGCGAATCGATTCATCCGTTGCATACACGGCGCGCGTGTCGTGCGATATGCGCGTCGAACATTGTGGTGGGCGAATGATTCCAATGCGCGAATCGATTCACCCGCCGTATGCGCGGCGCGCGTTGCGCTTCGTCCGCTTGCTTCCCATCTGCCTTTGCTTGTGGCTGACCGCATGCGCGACTGTGCCGCTGGCGGCGGTGGTTGAGTCCGAATCCGAATCCGTATCCGAATCCAAATCCGAATCGCGCGCCGACGAGCGCGTCGCCGGCGCCGAACTCAGCGCCGATTTGCTGCACGATTTGCTGCTAGCGCAGATCGCAACGCAGCGCGGACGCGGCGAAGTCGCGCTGGAGGCGCTGTCGCGCGCGGCGCATCACTCGCGCGACCGCGACATCGTCGGCGAGGCGATTCGTTTGGCGGCGCGCATGCGCGATCATCGGCGCGTGATCGAGTTGTCGGCGTTGCTGGCGGATGAGCAGCGCGAACTCGAGAATCAACTCGCGCTCGCCAACGCCCGATTCGAGCTCGGACACCGCGCGCAAGCACTCAAGATCGCGGTGGACTTGGCGCGCGCGCGCGAAGTCGGCGCAGCGGGCGAAGAGTCCGCGTTGCGCGCCATCGCCGCGTTGCTGGCGCGACATGCGCCGGCGAAGTCGCCGCAGCGGATGCTGGCGCAGTTCAGCCAAGCCGCCACCACGACGGAGCCGCGCGCGCCGACGCTGACGCTGACCACCGCGTTGCTCGCGCTTGAACTGCGCGCCGACGCGCAGTTCGCCGAGTTGCTCGACGCTGCGCTGCGCCAGTCGCCCGGCTGGGAGACCGCGGCGATGCTTAAACTTTCGCATCTTGCCGAAGATTCGACCATAAGCGATGCGACGCAGGCGACCGATTTCGCCGACGCGTTCGTGCGCACGCATCCGAGCGCGGCGAAGTTCCGCGTGCGCTACGGTCTGTTGCTGCTGCAAGCCGGTCGCACCGACGATGCGATGGCGCAACTCGAAGCCGCGTTGGCGCAAAACCCTAAGTCGCCGCAGGCATTGTTCGCCAGCGCGCTGGCGCATGCGGCGCAGGGCCGGCCGCTGCGGGCGTTGGCGCAACTGCGCGAATCGCTCGCGCTCGACCCGCGCAACGACCGCGCGCGGCTGCACATCGCCGACCTCGAGATCGAGCGCGCGCAGTGGGACGCGGCGTTGTCGGCGTTGCGCGGCGTGTCGGCGCCGAGTCTTTGGTTCGACGCGCAAGTCAAACTCGCCGGCGTGCTCGCGCAGCGCGACGACATCGAAGCGGGCATCCGCCACCTCGATCAGATCGACGCGTACGACGAAGCCGAATCGGCGCGCGTCGTGATCGCGCAGAGTTCTTTGTATCGCGAGTTCGCGATGCACGAGCGCGCGATGGCGTTGCTCGGGCAAAACCTGGCGCGGACGCCGCGCAATCCGGATCTGCTGTATGCGCGCGGCTTGCTCGCGGCGGAGTTGGAGCGGCTCGAGATTCACGAGCGCGACATGCGCGAACTGATCGCGCTGCGCCCGGACGACGCCGACGCTTACAACGCGCTCGGCTACACCCTCGCCGATCAAAACCTGCGGCTGGACGAAGCGCTCGAACTGATCACCACCGCGTTGTCGCTCAGCCCGCGCAACGGCTTCATCCTCGACAGCATGGGCTGGGTGCATTTCCGCCTCGGCGACAACGACCGCGCGATCGAATATCTCCGGCGCGCGCTGGCGGCGAATCGGGACGCGACCATCGCCGCGCATCTGGGCGAAGCGCTGTGGATCGCCGGCGAGCGGCGCACGGCGCGGGAGATATGGCATCGGGCGATGCAGTGGGAGTCGGACAACGCGGTGTTGATCGAGACGGTCGAGCGTCTCGCCGGCGATGCGCCGGGCGCGGCTTCGTCGGCGAATGAGTTGGAAACGCGGTGGATGCCGACCGCGCCAGCGCGCGGCTGAGTCGG
The DNA here is from genome assembly GCA_051008875.1 of bacterium. Lineage (GTDB taxonomy): Bacteria > Pseudomonadota > Gammaproteobacteria > Arenicellales > Poriferihabitantaceae > JAHRAW01. The sequence goes on along the minus strand of JBPCXC010000097.1, from coordinate 2,419 downwards.
CGGTGGTCGCTTGAGCGTCATGATTCATCCGCCGCGGTTTGCGCTGGGATTGCTGCCGCTGGGATTGTTGTTGGCGTTGTATCTCGGCGGCTGCGCCGCGCCGCCCGCCGAGATCGCGGTGTCACCCAACGATGTGCAAGCGGACGACGCGCAAGCGCGGGCGTTGCGCCAACAGCATCGCGCGCGCATCGCCAACATCGCCGCGTGGCGAGTGAAAGGAACGATGGCGGTGAAGACCGGACGCGCCGGACGCGGCGGCAGAGCGAACTTGATTTGGAATCACCAACGCGACCGCCAAGAGATCGAACTATACGGGCCATTCGGCGGCGGACGAGTGCGCATCGCCGCCACCGACGGCCGCGCCGTGCTACGCGACACCAAAGGCGCGAACATCGAAGCGGCCAGCGTCGCCGAAGCGTTGCGCCGACGGCTTGGCTGGCCGGTGCCGTTCGATGGCTTGCGGCATTGGGCGCGCGGACTCGCCGACGCCGACGCGACCGAGTTGGCATGGGATCGCGCCGGACGCTTGCGCAGTTTGCGCCAAGGCGACTGGCTAGTGGAGTTCCTCGAATACAACGCCGTCGGCGCGCTCGCGTTGCCGCGCCGACTGACCATCACCGCCGCGCCCGGACGCATCGAAGTGTATTCGCGCGACGGCGAATACTTGGGCGACGAGTTCAGCGTGAAAGTGGTGCTGCGACGATGGTGGGACATCCGCTTTGAATCATAAACGCGAGTCCGCTACGTCGAAGCGGTCGGCGATGAAGTCGTGGACGTTGGAGTTGCCGGCGCCGGCGAAGATCAACTTGTTCCTGCGCGTGACCGGCTGGCGCGCCGACGGCTTGCATGAACTGGAGACGCGATTCCAGTTCCTAGAAATCGCCGACACGCTGCGCTTCGAAGTTCTGCCGCATGGCATCCGCCGCATCGACCGGCACGACTTCGCGTTGCCGGCGGAGGACTTGATCGTGCGCGCCGCCAAGTTGCTGCAAGCGCACTGCCCGCGCGCCGCCGAACGCGGCGTCGCGATCACGCTGCGCAAAATCATCCCGCCCGGCAGCGGACTCGGCGGCGGCAGTTCCAACGCGGCAACGACGCTGCTCGCGCTCAATCATCTGTGGGGACTCGAACTAAGCCGCGAGCGATTGGCCGAACTCGCGCCGCGACTCGGCGCCGATGTCGCGGTGTTCGTGCGCGGACGCGCAGCGCATGCGCGCGGCGTCGGCGAGATGTTGACCCCGTTCGACTCGCCCGAACGCTGGCTATGCGTATGCCTGCCGCCGGTGCAAGTCTCCACCGCCGAAGTGTTCGCCCGAGTGAAGATGGAGCCGCGGACGGATGACGATGACGATGCGAATGCGGACGACGGTGCGCGCAACGATCTCGAGCCGATCGCCGCGGCGTTGCATCCACAAGTCGCCGATGCGCTCGCGCGACTGCAACGTTGCGGCGACGCGCGCATGAGCGGCAGCGGCGGCGCGGTCTATGCCGCATTCGACTCGCACGCGCAAGCGATGCACGCGGCAGTGAGTATGCCGCGCGAACTGCGCGCGCGCGTGACCCGCTCGATCAATCGCCACCCGCTGCTGGATTTTCCGCGCGATTGAATCGTAAATCACGCGCGACCTAACCGCGCATAAGCGGCAACGCGGTTTATGCCGCGTTCAACTCGCACGCAAGCGATGCGCACGCGAGTCGAGTATACTGCGCGAACTGCGCGAACTGCGCGCGCGTATCAACCGCGCAACCGCTCGCCCAGTTTATGCCGCGCAGCGTACAAGCAAATCATGTCATACGCGATCGTCGCCGCCAGCAGCGCGGTGATTTCGCCGTGATCGTATGGCGGCGAGACTTCGACCACGTCCATCCCGACCACGTTGATGCCGCGCAGGGCGCGCAGAGTCTGCAGCGCCTGGGTCGAACTCAGCCCGCCGCAGACCGGCGTGCCGGTGCCCGGGGCGAACGCCGGATCGACGCAGTCGATGTCGAACGTGATGTAGGTCTTGTGGTCGCCGACGATGCGCGCGATCGCCTCGGCCGTTGCTGCGACGCCGTGGGCATGCACCCAGTCGGCGTCGAAGATGTTGAAGCCCATCGGCGCATCGTTGGTGGTGCGGATGCCGACCTGCGCCGAGCGCGCCGGCGCGACCAGCCCCTCCTTGACCGCGTGGAAGAACATCGTGCCGTGATCAATGCGCCCGTCCTCGTCCTCCCAGGTGTCGGTGTGCGCGTCGAAATGCAGCAACGACAGCCGACCGTGCCGCTTCGCATGCGCGCGCAGGATCGGCAAGGTCATGAAGTGATCGCCGCCGAGCGCGAGCATCGCCGCGCCGCCGTCGATGATCGCGTTCGCATGCGCCTCGATCGCCGCCGGCGTGCACTCGGGGCGGCCGTGATCGAAATAGCAGTCGCCGTAGTC
>JBPCXC010000096.1:0-8542 GCA_051008875.1 bacterium | reverse complement strand
AGCCAGCGGCATCGCCATCGGTCGCGCCGCGGACTATTTCCCAGTGCACTTCGCCGCGCGCGCCGAGGATCGCTCCGGCGCGTGGGCGCGGGTGCAAATCACTGGCGCGCGCGATGATTCGCTGATTGCCCGCAGGCTAGACTAACGGGTAGAATCGCGCGTTTTTGGCAATCGGTCGCGGCGGGCGAAATTCGCAAACCCGTTCCACCAATTCGCTTCAGAAACAACTTGATACACGACAATCTTCGAGGTGATTCTTATGGCAGTTGAACGCACGCTTTCGATGATCAAGCCGGACGCGGTCGGGCAGAACCGCATCGGTGCGATCTACCAACGTTTCGAGGACGCCGGGCTGGCGATCGTGGCGGCGCGGATGATGCGCCTGAGCCGCGCGCAGGCCGAGCGGTTCTACGCGGTGCATGCGCAGCGTCCGTTCTATCGCGACTTGGTCGAGTTCATGACTTCGGGACCGATCGTCGCGCAAGTGCTCGAGGGCGAGGACGCGATCCGCCGCAACCGCGAGGTGATGGGCGCGACCAATCCGGCTGAGGCCGCCGCCGGCACGATACGCGCCGACTTCGCCACCGACGTCGAGCGCAACGCGGTGCACGGCTCCGACGCGCCCGAGACCGCGGCGGCGGAGATCGCGTTCTTCTTCAGCGATCTGCAGATTTGCCCGCGCGAATAGAATCCGAATCCGATTCGCTCGCTCCGTTCGCCATCCGTCATCCATCATGCAGCCCGCCACCAACTTGATGTCGCTCGACCGCGCTGCGCTAGAGTCGCTGTTTCGCGAAATGGGCGAGCAACGCTTCCGCGCGCGCCAGGTGATGCAGTGGATTTACCAGCGCCGCGTGTTGTCGTTCGACGCGATGACCGACTTGAGCCAAGCGCTGCGCACGCGACTTGCTCGCGACGCCGGCATCGCGCTGCCGCAGATCGCCGCGCAGCGCGTCTCCGCCGACGGCACGATTGCGTGGCTGCTACGCCTGCGCGACGGCAACTGCATCGAGACCGTGTTCATCCCCGAAGCGCAGCGCGGCACGCTGTGCGTGTCGTCGCAAGTCGGCTGCGGCCTCAACTGCGACTTCTGCGCCACCGCCCGCCAAGGCTTCAGCCGCAACCTCGCGGTGGACGAAATCATCGGCCAAGTATGGGTCGCCAACCGCGCCTTGTTGGAGATGAACTCGTCGTCGCCGCCGTCGTCGTCGTCGTTGCAAACGCAAACGCAAACACAAACGCAAGCGCAAACAAACGCCGAGCGGCCGATCAGCAATGTGGTGATGATGGGGATGGGCGAGCCGTTGTTGAACTTCGATGCGGTGGTGCCGGCGATGCGCTTGATGATGGACGACTGCTCGTTCGGACTGTCGCGGCGGCGGGTGACGCTGAGCACCGCCGGGCTGGTGCCGGCGATCGACCGGCTCGGCGAAACTTGTCCGGTGAGCCTTGCGGTGTCGTTGCACGCGCCCGACGACGCGTTGCGCGATTCGCTGGTGCCGCTGAACCGCAAGTATCCGATCGCCGCGCTGCTCGACGCCTGCCGACGATACGCCGCGCGCGGCCAACGCCAGCGCATCACCTTCGAGTATGTGATGCTGCGCGGCGTCAACGACAGCGTCGCCCAAGCGCGCGCGCTGGCGCGCCGGCTCGGCGACTTGCCGGCGAAGGTCAACCTGATTCCGTTCAACCCGTACGCCGGCATCCAATACCAACGCTCGACGCCGGACGCGATCGATCGCTTCCGCGAAGTGTTGATCGCGCGCGACATCTTCACCGTCACCCGCAAGACGCGCGGCGACGACATCGACGCCGCCTGCGGCCAACTCGCCGGCAAGGTGATCGACCGCACCAGCCGCTCGCGCCGTCTTGCCGCTGCAGCGATGCAAAGCGCGCAATGATGAACGCCGATTCATCGCCGACGTCGCGCGCCGACGCATCAAAGAAGCCGCGCAAACTGCAGGCGGTGCGCGGCATGAACGACTTGCTGCCGACGCAGGTCGGCGCGTGGCATCGGGTCGAGCAGGCGTTGCGCGAGGTCGCGTGGGGTTACGGCTATCAGGAGATTCGCACGCCGATCGTCGAGCACGCCGAGTTGTTCGCGCAGTCGATCGGCGACGACACCGACATCGTCGCCAAGGAGATGTATGCGTTCACCGACGCAGGCGACGCGAAACTCGCGTTGCGTCCGGAGGCGACCGCCAGCACCGTGCGCGCGTGCAATCAACACGGGCTGCTGCACAATCAATGCGCGCGGCTGTGGTATCTCGGCCCGATGTTCCGCCGCGAGCGGCCGCAGAAAGGACGCTATCGCCAGTTCCATCAGTTCGGCATCGAAGCGTTCGGCTGGTTTGGGCCGGACATAGACGCCGAAGTGATCCGCGTCGGCGCGCGCATCTGGGAAGTGCTCGGCATCACCGGCGTGTCGCTGCAACTCAACACGCTCGGCTCGCGGCAAACCCGCGCGTTGTATCGCCGCGCGCTGCAGGATTACTTGCGCGATCACCGCCAACGACTCGACGCCGACAGCGTCAAGCGACTCGAGACCAACCCGCTGCGCGTGCTCGACAGCAAGGACGAATCAACCAAGCAAGTGGTCGCCGATGCGCCGGACATCTTGTCGTTCCTCGACGACGACGCGCGCGCGCACTTCGACGGCTTGTGCGAATCGCTGCATCAATCCGGCATCGCCTTTCGCGTCAATCCGCATCTGGTGCGCGGGCTGGACTACTACACTGGCGGCGTGTTCGAGTGGGTCACCGACGAACTCGGCGCGCAGAACGCGGTGTGCGCCGGCGGGCGGTATGATTCGCTGGTGGCAAGCCGCGGCGGACGAGCGACGCCGGGAGTCGGCTTCGCGCTCGGGCTGGAGCGCGTGATCGAGTTGGCGCAAGCGCAGCGCGGCGATTCGGCGACCGCGACCACCATCACCGACATCTATGTCGCGCACCAGGACGCGTCGGCGCAAGCGGTCGAGATCTCCGAGCGACTTCGCCGCGCCGGGCTCAAAGTGACCATGCATTGCGGCGGCGGCAAGTTGCAAAAGCAGTTGAAGCGCGCCGACGCCAGCGGCGCGCGCCTCGCGATCATCGCCGACGCCGGCGCGACCGCGCGAGTGAAGCGACTCGATCTCGGCGAACAACAGAGCGTCGAAGTCGACCAGATCGCGACTTGGTGCCGCGAGCATCTTCAACCAATCAACCCCGAGGCAATCTGATGGCAGAACAACCGCGTTTCGCCGACGACCCGGAGATGGCGCGCGCCAAGGCGTGGTGGAATCAACATGGCCGCGCGATCGTCGGCGGCCTCGCGCTTGGCCTCGCCGGTGTGGTCGGCTTCAACTATTGGCAGAGTTCGCAAAAGATCGAAGCGGAGACCGCATCGCAGTTGTTCGACCAACTACGCGCCGAAATCGCGGAGGAGACCGAGCGGATTGAACGCGAGGAAGCGGAAGCGGAGGCCGAAGCCGAAGCCGAAGCCGAAGCCGAAGCGAGCGAAGAGGGCGATGATGCGAAAGATGACGGCGACGACGCGAACGACGAAGACGACGATTCGAAAGATGATGACGCGAACGACGACAGCGACGATACAAACGACGACGGCGATGACTCCACCGCGCAAACCGCCGCCGCCGCCGACGACGAAGTCCAAATTGATCAAGCCGCCGCGATTGAAGACCTCGCCAAGACGCTGATGTTGGAATACGAGTCCACGCCCTACGCCGCCCACGCCGCGTTCGCGTTGGCGAAGCGCGCGGTCGTTGATGGCGATGCGGCGCGCGCGGCGCAGGTGTTGGAATGGGTTTTGGAGCACAACGACGACGACGCGTTGCGGCATATCGCGCGGCTGCGCTTGGCTGCGGTGTTGCTGGCGCAGGGCGAAGCGGCGCGCGCACGCGAGTTGCTGGAAGTCGCCGACGCCACCGGCTTCGTCGCGCGCTACGACGAGTTGCGCGGCGACGCGTTGCGCCAGCAAGGCGATGTCGCCGGCGCGCGCGAAGCGTATCGGCGCGGCTTGGAGGCGTGGCCGGCGAGCGTGGCCGGGCGCGCTTTGCTGCAACTCAAGTTGGACAACCTCGGCGAATGAGATGAAGCGATTGCCGCGGATGCTGGCTTGCGCCGCGCTGCTCGGCGGCGCGTTGCTCGGCGGCTGCAAGTCGGCCGACGAGGCGCAGGTTTGGGGCGTGTATCAAGAGCCGATCGAGCCGCAGCCGTTGCCGCCGGCGCGCGGCGAGTCGGAGTTGAAGTGGCTGTGGAGCAAGCGCCTCGGCGCCGGCGCGGACGACGGCTATGCGATCCTGAAGCCGGCGTATCGCGGCGACGGCATGTATGCCGCTAGCCGCGGCGGCGTGGTGTACAAGTTGAACCCGGCGAACGGCTCGGCGCGCTGGCGGCGCGATCTCGACGCGGAGATCTTCTCCGCGGTCGGCGTCGACGACCTGCGCACCGCGGTCGCGCTCGACGACGGCACCGTGATCGCGCTCGACGCCGCCTCCGGCGAAGAGTTGTGGCGCACGCCGTTGCGCCAGCAGATCTCGGCGATCCCGGCGGTCGACAGCGGACGCGTGGTGGCGCGCACCGCAAGCGGCCAGATCATCGGCTTGGACGCGCACAGCGGCGTGGTCGCATGGACGCTGGAGCGCAGCGTGCCGGGGCTCAGCATCCACGGCGACTCGACGCCGGTGATCGCGCGCGACGCGGTGTTCACCGGACTCGCCAACGGCCGATTGCTCGCCAATAACGTCACCACCGGACGCGAATACTGGGAGACCGAAGTGTCGTTCGCCAGCGGGCGCAACGAACTCGAGCGAATAACCGACTCCGACACCGCGCCGTTGATCGCGGCGGACACGGTGTACACCGCGACCTATCAAGGCAACGTGGTCGCGCTGCAACGGCAAAACTCGGCGGTGAAGTGGAAGGCGAAAGTCTCGTCGCGCTTGCCGATGTCGCTCGCCGACGGCAAGTTGCTGGTCACTGACGAACTCGGCGCGGTGATCGCGATCGACGCCGCCAACGGCGCGATTTTATGGACGCAAGAAGCGTTCCGCGGACGCGGCATGAGCCGCCCGCTGGCGCACAACGGACGCGTCGTGGTCGGCGATGCCAGCGGCGACATCCACTCGCTCGACTTGAGCAGCGGCACCTTGCTCGAAACCCGCAAAGCGGTCAGCGGCGCGGTGGTCGGGCTGATCCCGGGTCCCGACCAGTTCGCGGTGTTCTCCTCTACCGGCAACCTAAGCGTGTGGACGCTGCCGCGCGACGCGGCGAACTGACCGCGCGCGCTGCGGCGCCGCGTGGCGAAATGAATCCAACCGCGCTCGTCGGCGTGTTAAGTTAGCGCGAATGAAATCGGCGCGAACGGAAGCAACGCGAACGAAACTGGCGCAATCGAAACCAGCGCAACCGGAATCGCGAACGATACCACCCGTGCCGACCGTTCCCCATCGCCTTTCCCGACGCAGTCCGATGCGTCTCGCGCTCGCCTTGGTCGGACCGTCGAATGTCAGCCAGCCCATGATGTTCAGCCCAAACCAGCGCAACCGGAAGCGAACGATGTCATCCGCGCCGAACTTTCCTTCATCGCCGTCCCCGTCGTAGTCCAATGCTCCCCGTGCTCGCCTTGGTTGGACGACCGAATGTCGGCAAGTCCACTTTGTTCAATCGCCTGACGCGCAGCCGCGATGCGATCGTGAATGATCAGCCGGGGGTGACGCGCGATCGGCTGCATGGGCGCGGGCGGGTCGGCGACAAGGGATTCCTCGCGGTGGACACCGGCGGGCTGGAGGCTGGCGGCGGGCGGCTCGGCGCGATCATCCGCAGTCAAGTCGAGTTGGCGATCGAAGAGGCGCAGGCGATTTTGTTCATGGTCGATGCCGGCGACGGGCTGGTCGCGCAAGACCGCGACATCGGCGCGCAGTTGCGTCAAAGCGGCGTGCCGGTGTTCGTGCTGGTCAACAAAAGCGAAGGCGTCGAGCCGGAGTTGGCGGCGGCGGAGTTCCAAGAACTCGGCTTGGGCGCGCCGTTCGCGATCTCGGCCAAGCGCGGCGACGGCGTCGAGGAGTTGATCGCGGCGGTGCTCGCCGAGCACGCCGACGAACCGGCGCCGGCGGACGACGGCGTGCCGCGCATCGCGCTCGCCGGTCGGCCGAATGTCGGCAAGTCGACCCTCGCCAACAAACTCGCGCGCGAGTCGCGCGTGCTGGTCAGCGACGCCCCCGGCACCACCCGCGACAGCGTGCGCATGCCGCTTTGCATCGACGGCGAGCGCATCGTGCTGATCGACACCGCCGGCGTGCGCAAGAAGGCGCGCGTCGCCGAGACGATCGAGAAGTTCTCGGTGATCAAGACGCTGCAGGCGATGGAGGAGGCGAACGTGGTGGTGCTGATGCTCGACGCGACCTGCGAGATCGGCGCGCAGGACGCGACCATCGCCGGCATGATTCAAGACATCGGTCGTTCGATGGTGCTGGCGGTGAACAAGTGGGATCGGCTGGCCGATCGCCAGCGCCGCAAGATCAAGGACGAACTCGATCTGAAGTTGCCGTTCTTGCCCGACCCGGAGATCATCTGGCTGTCGGCGCTGCACGGCTCCGGCCTCGCCGAGGTCGTGCCGGCCGCGCTGCGCGCCTACCGCGGCGCGATGATCTCGATCGCCACCGCCAGCGTCAACCAGACGCTGGCGCAAGCGATCGCGCAGACCCCGCCGCCGCTGCATCGCCGCCGACCGGTGCGACTCAAGTTCGCCCACCAAGCCGGCAAGAACCCGCCGGTCATCGTCGTCCACGGCGGCCAAGCGGAACGCATGCCGGCATCGTATCGCCGCTATCTATCGCGCTATTTCGCCCGCGCCTACAACCTGCGCGGCACCCCGGTGCGCATCATCCCGCGCTCCGGCGACAACCCATACATTGCCAAACCAAGCCGCGGCACGAGAAAACGCAAACCATCCGCGCCGCGCAAAAAACGCTCGGCGCGCGCGGGGAAGTCGTAGTCGAATCTTTGCGGCGGGGTGATTGCGCTCGCGCGCGCAATAAAGAATCGCAACCGCTTACCGCGCAGCGGAGAACTGCATCGGATCAATCCGATTCCCGTTCAACAGCAGCGCCCAATGCACTCGCCCGTGCGGCGACTTAGTTAAAGTGGTGCGTCCGCGCGGCGATTCGTCGTTACTTGCGATGGGCGGCAGCGGCGCGGCGACGCCGATCGGATCGCCGGCTTCGACCCGCTCGCCGACTTGCAGGTCGTTGCTGCCGAGATGGCTCAGCACCGACGCCATGCCGTGGCCGTGGTGCAGATAGATCACGACGCCGGCGGTTTCGCTGCGCTCGATGCGATGCACGATGCCGCCGGCGGGCGCATGCGCGGGCGCGCCGGCGGCGGTCAGATAGGTGATGCCGGGATGCTCGGCGTATCGCTGCGGCAGCAGGTCGTTGATCAGCAGTCCATACGGAATCATCCGCCGCGCCTCGGCGACTGGCTGGAAACGGAACTCCGGCACTGCGCTGTTCATTTGTGTCGCGATGTTGGTTTGTGTCGCGTCGTTCGCGTATGTCGCATCGTGCGTTTGTGTTGCATCGTCCGCGTGCGTTGCGTTGCCCGTTTTCACCGCATCGTCGTTTTCATCGCGCCGACCGCGTGCGTTGCGCGGTTCGTTTTCGTCGCGCTGGTCGTTCGCGTCGTTGCCGACCGTTTGCGTCGCGCCATCGGTCTGCGCCCGCCACAACTCGGCATTGAGGCCGCGCGCATCCGCCGGGAACTCAGGCGTCAGCGGCAGCGCGGCGAGGTCGTCGGGCAACTGGATGCTACGCCGCGCATGCGCCGCGGAGCGCGCGATGACCAAGAACGGCTGACTGGTCTCCTGCTCGTTCGCGCTGATCTTGTTCGCGCCGGTTTCGCTCGCGCTGGCCTCGTCCGCGCCGACCAAGTCGTCGGTCTCGGCGGCGGCGATCACGCGCACGATGTATTCGCCCGGCGCGGCGCGCGCCGACAAGCCGACGATCGCATGCCACCGCCCGCGCTCCCGCGCCAGCATCACCCGCCGGTCGCCGAACTGTGCGGCGACCGGCGCCGCCGCCTGCAACGCCACCACCGCGACCCCGCCGGGCACCGGATTATGCGTCGGCAACCGCGCATGCGCCGATGACGCCAAGCCATGCAGCACCGCGCACAACATCGCCGCGACGATTGCGTTGCGGGTTGGATGATGCTTGCGCGAATGCGGATGCGCGCGCGACCGCTCCCGCGTCAATGACTCCGCCGCCGTGCACCACATCGGACTCATTCCTCCACCACGCGTTCGACCACGAATTCCAGTCGTCCGCGGGCGAGGCGCGCGGTCAGCGCTTCGCCGCGTTGTGTTCGGGCGGCGTCGGCGATCACTTCGCGTTGTTGGTTGTGCACGATCGCGTAGCCGCGCGCGAGGGTGTGCGTCGGGCTCATCGCGCGCAGTTGGGCGGCGCCATTTTCGACCGCGCGTTGCTGCGCTTTGATGCGCGCGGCGGCGGCGATCAGTCGCGCGCGCGCGCGCGCGAGGTCGCAGG
>JBPCXC010000095.1:0-4885 GCA_051008875.1 bacterium | reverse complement strand
ATCCCCACTGGCTGGCGAGGGAAAAGGTTTGGTCTGAACCAGTCGCGTGTGTGAGTGGGGTGTCGACGCGCGCGCTACGACCCCAACTTGCGCATCATCGGCGTCGCCTGCCACATCGGCTCGCAGTTGACCGAGTTGTCGCCGCTATGCGACGCGCTCGGGCGCGTGCTCGACTTCGTTGACCAACTCGAAGCCGACGGCATCGCGCTCGAGCACATCGACTTCGGCGGCGGCTTGGGCGTGCGCTATCGCGACGAGACGCCGCCGAGCCCGGCGCAATACGGCGCCGCCATCGTCGAGCAGATGCGCGCGCGCGCGCCGGAGTTGCCGGTCATCATCGAGCCCGGCCGCGCCATCGTCGGCAACGCCGGCGTGCTGCTGACGCGAGTCAACTGCATCAAGCACGGCGACGCCTCGAACTTCTGCGTGGTCGACGCCGGCATGAACGACCTGCTGCGCCCGGCGTTGTATCAATCGCATCAGGAGATCGTCGAAGTCGAGCAAGCCGCGCCGGCCGATGCCGGCGAATACGACGTGGTCGGCCCGGTGTGCGAAAGCAGCGACTTCCTCGGCAAGGCGCGCCGCCTGCGAGTGCGCGAATCCGACCTGCTCGCGGTGCGCACCGCCGGCGCCTACGGCGCGGTCATGAGTTCCAACTACAACGCCCGCCCGCGCCCAGCCGAAGTGATGGTGGACGGCGACCAATTCCACATCGTCCGCCAACGCGAAGCGATCGAGGACTTGTATCGGGGCGAGTCCACGCTGAATGATGAGACGACATGAAAAAGATCGCCTCGGTTAAGAGTCTGGGGAAACTCGGGCGCGTCCGATTGTCGCGTTCTTTTTTCATGCGGGACTTTTTGTATTCGGAAGTCTCGCAAATCGAAAACATTCCCAACATCCCGGACGATCCCGATGTCGCGATCGCAGCCGGACGAAATCTTTGCGAGCAAGTGCTGGAGCCGATCCGGGAAGGCTTGGGTCGAATCAGCATTCGCTCCGCCTATCGCAGTTGCGCGGTGAACGCCAAGTGCGCGCAGAACAACCACGGCTGCGCTCGCAACGAAGCCAACTACGCGCGCCATATTTGGGATCGCAAGGATAAAAACGGATTCATTGGCGCAACCGCGTGCATCGTGGTCAACTCATTTATTCCCCACTACGACCGAACCGGCGACTGGACGGCGCTGGCGTGGTGGATACACGATCACGTTCCGGCGTATGCCGCGATGCAGTTCTTCCCGGTTTACGCGGCGTTCAACATCACTTGGAGCGCCGACCGCGACCACCCCAAAACGATTTTCTCGTGGGCGAAGCATCCCGACTTGCGCGGACGATACTTGACCAAACCGGGCTGGCACAACTTCACCGGCGACCACGCCGGTTGCTACCGGGATTATCTGCGGGAATTAAGCCGAAGCAAGCGCGGCTAAGCGCAGCGAGCCGGAATGACGGCGAGAAGTGAGCGCGCCGCGCTCGCGCGCCGTTATTCATTCGTAATCCCATGCGGCACGTGTCCGGTCGGGACGTGTTGTCGGGCGGATTCGCAGTGGGCGCGTTGGTCGTCGAAGAAGATGTCGGCGCCGAAGGCGCGCAGGAACTCGCCTTTGTCCATGCCGCCGAGGAAGTAACTCTCGTCGATGCGGATGTCCCACGCGCGCAGGGTTTTGATCACGCGTTCGTGCGCCGGCGCGGCGCGGGCGGTGATCAGCGCGGTGCGGATCGGGAAATCGGAATCATGGTGTTGCTGAATTTGATGCAGTCCGGCGAGCAAGTTCTTGAACGGCCCGCCCGGCAGCGGTCGGTCGGCGGCGGTCTTTTCGCTCGCCGAGAACGCGCGCAAGCCCTGGCGTTGGAACACTTGCTCGGCTTCGTCGGAGAACAGCACCGCGTCGCCGTCGAAGGCGATCTTCAACTGCGGCGACGACGCAGCTTCGACGCGCGACGGCAGGATGGTGGCGGCGGCGACGCCGGCCTCGAGCGCGCGGCGCACGTCGAGCGGGTCGGCGGACAGGAACAAGTCGGCGCCGAACGGCTGCGCGTAGCGATACGGCGAGGTGCCGCCGGTGAACGCGGCGCGGGTGATGTCGAGTCCATAGTGCTCGATCGAGTGGAACACGCGCAGCCCGGTGTCGGCGCTGTTGCGCGAGATCAAAACGATCTCGACGTTCGGCTTGCGCGCGTCGGTGGCGTCGTCGCGGTTGAGCGCGAGGAACTTCTGCGCCATCGCGAACGCGACGCCGGGCGCGAGCGGCTGATTCTCGCGCTCGATCTGATAGCGCGCATACGACGCCAGTCCCTGATCCTGATAGACCGCGTGACTCTCCTCCAAGTCGAACAACGCGCGCGATGAAATCGCGATAACGAGGGGAGCGCCAGCGTCGTCGTTGGCTTTGGGAGCGCCGACGTCGTCGTCGCTGGCGTTGCCGATGTTATCGTTGTCGTTGTCGTCGTCGTTCATGGTGAAATCTCGATCACCAACGCGTTGTCGTCGTCGGCGTTATCGTTCATTGCTCGTCGTCCCGCGAATCGCGCAGCGCGGCGATCACCGCGGCGGTGTCGGGGCGTTGGTCGTGCCACAAGTAGAACGACTCGGCGGCTTGCTCGACCAGCATGCCGAGTCCGTCGCAGACCGCGCCGCCGTTCGCCTGCGCCCAGCGCATGAACGCGGTTGGCGCGGGCGCATACATCATGTCATACGCCAAACTGCCCGCGCCGAGGCATCTCGCGTCGAGCGGCGGCACTTCGCCCGCGATGCTGGCGGCCGAGCCGTTGATGATCAAGTCGAACGGCGGCTCGTCGTCGCCGAGTCGTTCGCCGCCGAGTCGTTCGTCGAGTTGTTCGTAACCGCATCCGCCGATGCGCGCGCCGAGCTCGTCGGCGTAGTGCGCGGCGAGTTCGCGCGCCTTGTGCGCGGTGCGGTTGGCGATCAGCAGCCGCGCCGGTCGGCATTGCGCCAGCGGCCCGAGCACGCCGCGCACCGCGCCGCCGGCGCCGAGGATCAGCACGCGCGCGCCGGCGATGGCTCTTCCCAAGTTGCCTTCGAGGTCGCGGATCAAGCCGACGCCGTCGGTGTTGTCGCCGAACGCCGCGTCCGAGCGGTCGCGCGCGAAGCGCATCGTGTTGACCGCTTCGGCGCGGCGCGCGCGCGCGCTGGTGCGATGGCCGGCGCGCGTGCACAGTTGCCACGCCTCGACTTTGAACGGCACGGTCACATTCAGCCCGGCGCCGCCATGCGCGGCGAAGTGGCTGACCGCCTGCGCGAAGCCGCCGGCGTCGACTTGGATTCGGTCGTATTCGAGCGCGATGTCGAACTGGCGCGCGAACAATCGGTGGATGCGCGGCGACTGGCTGTGCGCGACCGGATTGCCCATCACTGCGAAGCGATTTGATTTGGCGTCGAAGTCGAACAAGTCGGTCATCGGTTTGCGCCGCATCTTGCGGCTGCGAAGGCGGCTTATTGTATGCCACAAAGCAAGATGAACGCGGGTCCTTGCGTGCGCAAAGTGATTTCGCCGAAGCCTTGGTTGCTGAGGCCGAGCGAAGTCAGCGCGTCGAGTTCGGTCGGCGTCGCGATCTGATATTTGCACGCGCCGGTCAGTTGCAACTTGGTCGGCGCGAGCACCGCGAGGCTGAACGCGGCGCGTGCTTCGAAGGTCCATTCGCCTTTGGAGTACGCGACGATGTCGCGGTCGAAGCGCGCGCGCGTCGGCGTCTTCGCCGCGGCCAGGAAGCGATGCACTTCGCCGAGGTTGAACAACTCGTGGTCGCGCCGCGCGCCGAGGAAGCCGAGCAAAACCACCTCGTCGAAATGCGCCGGCTCATACGCCGACAAGCGCCGCAGCACATACGCGAGGTCGGAATAGTCCTTGTCGGCGCTCAGGTATTGATCGAGCGCGTGTTGCGCCGAGTCGCCGTCGCCGACCGCGAAGCCGATGCGGTCGGCAACGCCGTCGCCGCCGCATCGATGCGCGACGCCGCCATCCACCCACACCAGCGGCTCGCGCAACGCCGTCGCGCGCGGCGGCGCGGCGAGCAGCGGCCCGACCACGGTCAGCGTGGCCGGGCGCGCGGCGGCGAATCCACGCAGATAGTCGTCGAGCAACGTAGCGGCGGTCGCGGTCGTCATGCGCTTGGATGGTACTGCACAATCGCTCGGCGTTGGGCGTGCGGCGTTGGCGCGGCGGCGGCGTTTCGGGTAGGATTGCGTGCGCCCATTGCGCGGACGCGCCAGTGATGCATGCTTGCTTAATAGTGCGGACTTGAGATGCGATTGAAGATGCCAATGCGGTTCAAGTTGGGACCGAAGATGCTGCTGCCGCTGGCGATCGCGCTGGTCGGAATCGGCGTGTTCGCGCTGCTGCAGGCGACCGAGGAGACGCCGGAGAAACTGCGCCCGACGACGCGCGCGCCGGTGGTCTCGGTGCAGGCGGTGACGATGGTCGCGGCGTCGCCGACGCTGCGCCTCTTCGGCCAAGTCGAGACGCCGAGCATGAGCGTGCTGACCGCCGGCGTCGAGGCCGACGTGGTCGCGCTCGAGGCGCTCGAGGGCGAGGCGGTGCGGCGCGGTCGGGTCATCGTCTTGATGGACGACGCCGACGCCGAGTTGGCGGTGCGCGAGCGCAACGCCGACTTGGCCGAGATCGACGCGCAACTTGGCAGCGAGCAGACTCGGCTGCGCGCCGACCGCTCGGCGCTCGCGGCGGAGCAGGCGTTGTTGGAGTTGGCGCGCACCGCGGTGGCGCGCGCGCAACGATTGCTGCAGTCCAACGCCGGCTCCAAGGCGGAGTTGGACCGCGCGCGCGAGGACGAGCAGAGTCGCTTGCTCGCGCTGGCGCAGCGGCGCCGGGCGGTGGATGATTTCGACTCGCGCCAACAGCAGTTG
>JBPCXC010000094.1:0-1471 GCA_051008875.1 bacterium | reverse complement strand
TTCAGCCTCGGCGCCGGCCGCGCTGGCTTGTGGCGATGCGGCGATTGGCTCGGTTTGGCGCTGTCGCAGCCCTTGCGCGTCGAACGCGGCAACGTGCGCCTGCGCGCGCCGTCCGGACGCACCAAATACCGCGAAGTCGTGCATCGAGACCACGACATCAACCTCGCCCCCAGCGGCCGCGCCGTGCGCGCCGCCGCGACCTACCGCCTGCGCCTCGCCGGTGGCGTGCTCGAAGGCAACCTCGGCATCGAGCGTCACCCGCAGCACGACCGCGCGCAAGATGCGCAAGCGTTCGCCGGAATCAAGTTCGAGCGGCGGTTTTGAGGGTGGGTGGTTGTATACGGTTGGTTACGTTGTATTTGAGTTATGCGAATCGCTTTCTGCGCATTCCTTCATCCTACCATTCCGGCACATTCGCCCAGCCGTCATTGCGCGTATCATCCTGATACGCGCCCTGCGGACTCGCTACGCTCGCGAAAAAACGCTCCCGGCGTTTTTTCGCGCAGTCTTCTGGCGGGAATGCACACTCGCGTAAGCGAGTGAGACGGATCGAAGGGCTGCCTGCGGTGGATGCAAGCGGGAATCCACACGCGCTTGCCGCTTCAATCATCGGCGCCGCGGATTGAGCCATCGCATCGCACCGGGCATAATGCGGCATCATCGCACCGCCTTTGGTCGCAACGCATCTCGTCTCCGTTGCGATCTCCATTCCGTTTCCGCCTCCACACTCCGTTTGTCTTCATTGAGTCGCCCCAGCCAATCGCCGCCGGCGCGCATGCGCGCTTATCTGCAGAAGGTCGCCACCGGCCCCGAGTTGAGCAAGTCGCTCAGCCGCACCGAGGCTGCGGATGCGATGCGGATGGTGCTGGCGCAACAGATTGATCCAGTGCAATCTGGCATCTATTTGATCGCGCTGCGCATGAAGCGCGAGACCGACGCGGAAAATCTCGGCTCGCTGGACGCGTTGCTCGAGTCAGTCGAGCGGCGCGTGGTTGATTGCGAGCGGTTGGTGGATATCGCCGACCCGTTCAACGGCTATGTCCGCTCGGTGCCGGCGACGCCGTTCCTCGCGCCGCTGCTGGCCGCTTGCGGGCTGCGCGCGTATAGCCATGGCGTGCGCACGGTCGGGCCGAAGTTCGGTGTCACCCATCACTTGGTTTATGCCGCCGCCGGCATCCCGACCGACCTGTCGCCGGCGCAGGCAGCGAAGCGTATCGCCGAGCCGCGCATCGGCTGGGCGTATCTCGATCAGTCGCGCTATGCGCCGCCGCTGCATCGCCTCGCCGAGTTGCGCACGCGGATGGTCAAGCGTTGTTGCCTGACCACGCTGGAGGTTGTGCTCGGCCCGCTGCGCGCGCGCCGCACCGACTTGCTCACCGGCTACGTGCACAAGGCCTATCCGCCGGTCTATCGCCAACTCGCGCGCGCCGCCGACTATGACGGCGCGGTGATCGCGCGCGGCGTCGAAGGC
>JBPCXC010000093.1:0-9246 GCA_051008875.1 bacterium | reverse complement strand
GGCTTGGCGGCGGCGTATCAACTGCGCTTGCGCGGTCACGCCAGCGTGATCTTCGACGACCACGACGAACTCGGCGGCATGATGCGCTACGGCATCCCCGGCTATCGCACGCCGCGCGATGTGCTCGGCCACGAGATCCAACGCATCCTCGATCTCGGCGGCATCGAAGCGCGCCTGAACACCCGCGTCGGCGAACACATCGCCATCGCCGATCTCGAACGCGAGTTCGACGCGGTGCTGTGGGCGCTCGGCTGCAAGTCCGGCCGCGCGCTGCCGGTGCCCGGCGCCGACGCGCCCAACTGCGTCAGCGGCGTCGAGTTCCTCGAAGCCTTCAACCAAGGTCGCCTGCAAGCCGCCAGCGCGCGCGTGGTGTGCGTCGGCGGCGGCGACACTTCGATCGACGTGGTCTCGGTGGCGCGGCGACTCGGCAACATCAAGCGCGCCAAACCGACGCCGCCGGAAGCGGTCATCGGCGGCTATGTCGCGCACGACTCGGCGTATGCCGCGTTGCGCGAAGGCGCCGAGGTGACGCTGACCTCGCTGTTCCCGCGCGAGCGCATGACCGCGACCGAGCACGAGGTCGAGGACGCGCTCAACGAAGGCGTCGACATCTGCTACGGCGTGATGCCGGTCGAAGTCGTGCGCGGCGACGACGGCCGCGCGCGCGCGCTGCGCATGACCGAATGCACGGTCGATGCGGACGGTCGGCCAGTGGCAGTGGCGCGCGAAGGCGGCGAGTTCGAGATCGAATGCGATCTTGTAATCTCCGCCATCGGCCAGGGCGGCGACTTGCGCGCTCTGCCCGAGTTGGACGACGGCAACGGCTTCATCGCCGCCGACAAGTTCTACCGCGTGCCCGACCGCGCCGGGCATTTCGTCGCCGGCGACATCGTCAAGCCGCATCTGCTGACCACCGCCATCGGCCAAGCCGCGATCGCGGCGCAGAGCATCGACTGCTTTTTGCGCGACATTGACCCGTTGAAGCGACCGAAGGTGGATGTGCATCATTTCGACTTGCTCGACAAACTGCGCGAGAGCAATTTGTCGCCGCAACAATACGATCACCGCCAACGCAGCGGCACCGCGTCGGCGCAATACGCGGTGCACAACTACGAAGACCGCGCCGCGCACGAAGTCATCGCCTCCGACCGACTGTTC
The DNA here is from genome assembly GCA_051008875.1 of bacterium. Classification (GTDB taxonomy): domain Bacteria; phylum Pseudomonadota; class Gammaproteobacteria; order Arenicellales; family Poriferihabitantaceae; genus JAHRAW01. Next base: position 8,088 of record JBPCXC010000093.1, on the reverse strand, counting down.
CTCGGCCACTTCAATCACCTGCCGCGCCAGACGCGCGACGGCGCCGGACCGGATGCGGCGGAAGTGCTCGGCCATTTCGCCGAGCGCCGCGCCGGACTCACCGACGACGCCGCCAAACTCGAAGCCGAGCGTTGCATGAGTTGCGGCATGTGCTTCGAATGCGACAACTGCGTGGTCTATTGTCCGCAGAAGGCGGTGTTCAAAGTCGATAAGGACGCGACCACGATGGGACGCTATGTGGACACCGACTACGACCGCTGCATCGGCTGCCACATCTGCGCCGAAGTGTGCCCGACCGGATACATTGACATGGGACTCGGCGAATGAAACGCGCGCTCGATGGCGTTATGTTGACGCTTGCGTTGACGCTTGCGTTGGCGTCGGTGGCGACGTTGGTGTTGACGGTGACGGTGATGGCGACGGCGCGCGCCGAGTTGCCCGAGCTGCCGCGCGGCAAGGGCGAGCAATGCGTCGAGCCGACCGATGTGATGCGTCGCTCGCACATGGACTTCCTGTTCCACCAACGCGACGCGGTGGTGCGCGACGGCGCGCGCGCGGCGCGCCATTCGCTGGTGCAATGCATCGAATGCCACGCGCAGCGCGACGCCGCCGGCGACTTCATTCCGATCGACGCGCCGGGTCAGTTCTGCGACGGCTGCCACGCCTTCGCCGCGGTCGAGATGGACTGCTTCGGCTGCCACGCGACCACGCCGGACGACGCGTGATGAGCGACCGCGCGCACGACCGAAACCCAGACCCGGCGCGTCGCTCGGTGCTCGCGGCGGCGGCGTTAGCGACGCTGGCGCCGCTGTTGCCGGGCGTTAAACTGATCGAACTGACTCGCGCGCAATCGTCCGACACCGACGCTGACACCGCGGCGAACGACGCCGACGCCGGCGCGCAGAAAGCCGACGCCACGACGCGCTGGGGCATGCTGATCGACGCCGAAAAATGCGCGCGCGGCTGCGACGCCTGCGTGCGCGGCTGCAACGAAGAGCATGGACTGCGCGTCGACAATCCGCAGACCGACGCGCAATGGATTCGCAAACTCGACTTGCACGATCAGCACAGCGGGCACGACGCGTCGCTGCCGATGCTGTGCCAGCATTGCGAGCATCCGCCGTGCGTGGATGTCTGCCCGACTGGCGCGTCGTTCAAGCGCGCCGACGGCATCGTGCTGGTGGACAAGCACACCTGCATCGGCTGCCGCTATTGCGTCATCGCCTGCCCGTACAAAGCGCGCTCGTTCATCCACGAAAACCTGCGCGATCAAAAACCGCACGCGCCGCGCGGCAAAGGCACGGTCGAGGGCTGCACCATGTGCGTCCATCGCGTTGATCGCGGCGGCACGCCGGCGTGCGTCGAAGCCTGCGCGCGCGACGGCGGCGGCGCGATGTTGTTCGGCGACTTGAACGACTCGAGCAGCGAAATCGCGGCGCAACTGCGCTCGGCGCCGAGCCGTCAAGTGCGCGCCGACTTAGGTCTAAACACCGGCGTTCGCTACCGCAACATTTGACTCGCTTGGTTTGATTCGCATGAGCACGCCGCACCGATTCGAATACCGCCGCCTGCGCGCCGCGCGCGAGTATCGCATCGCGGTCGCCGCGTTGTGCGCGCTCGCCCTCGCCGGACTCGGCGCGGCGCATCACATGGACGCGCACGGCCATCATGTCACCGGCATGAACAACCAGGTGGTGTGGGGCATTCCGCATGTGTTCGCGCTCGGCTTGATCCTGGCCGCATCCGGCGCGCTCAATGTCGCCTCGCTGTCGTCGGTGTTCGGCGTCGCGGCGCAGCGTCCGCTGGCGCGGCTGTCGGCGTTGCTCGCGATCGTGCTGCTGCTCGGCGGGCTGCTGATTCTGGTGCTCGACTTGGGACGCCCCGACCGTTTGATCGTCGCCATCACCCACTACAACTTCAAGTCGGTGTTCGCCTGGAACATCTGGTTGTACACCGTCTTCGTCGCGCTCGCGCTCGCCTATCTGTGGGCGCTGTTCGAGCATCGCGCGGCGCGCTATGTGCGTCCGATCGGCGCGCTGGCGTTCGCCTGGCGTTTCATCCTGACCAGCGGCAGCGGCGCGATCTTCGGCTTCTTGGTCGCGCGCCCGGCGTTCGACGCGGCGATTCTGGTGGTGCTGTTCATCGCGCTGTCGCTGTCGCTCGGCGGCGCGGCGTTCCTGCTGGTCGCGCGCGCGCTGACGCGCTGGCACGGCGACTATCTTTCGCCGTCCGCCGAGACGCAGTTGGCGCAACTGCTCGGCGCGTTCGTCGCGGTCGCGCTGCTGCTGACGCTGATCTTCCACCTGACCAACCTATACGCCGCCGAACACCACGGCGTCGAACGCTTCATCCTGCTGGACGGCGGCGTCTATACCGCGCTGTTCTGGCTGGCGCAAATCGGCCTCGGCGCACTCGCCCCGCTCGCGCTGCTGTTCGCGCCGACGCTCTCTTCGATGTTCGCATCGCGCGCGTCGTCTTCATCGCACACGACATCTCCATCAAACGCAACTTCTTCATCGCACGCGCCGTCCGCATCAAACGCAACTTCTTCTTCATCGCGCGCGAAGTCTTCATCGCGCGCGTCAAGGTGGTGTGCGTCAAGGTGGCGCGTTACCGCGGCCGCCGCATTGGTCGTGCTCGGCGGCTTCGCGCAACTCTATGTCATCATCATCGCCGGCCAAGCATTCCCGACCGACTTGTTCCCCGGCAAACTCGTGCGCAGCAGTTTCTACGACGGCGTGATCGCATCGTATGCGCCGTCGCCGCCCGAATGGCTGCTCGGCTTCGGCGGCGTCGCGCTGGCGTTGCTCGCGTTGTTGCTGACCTTGCGCGCGCTGCCGTTCCTGCCGCCGCCGGCTTCGTCGCATGACCGCGTCGCCGCGCACGACTGAAACGGGCGCGATGCCGCGGTTGCTGCTCTCGGCGACGCGCAAGTCGTCCGGCAAGACCACCGTCGCGCTCGGGCTGTGCGCGGCGTTGGCGTTGCGTGGGCGCGCGGTGCGGCCGTTCAAGAAGGGACCCGACTACATCGATCCGATGTGGCTTGCCCGCGCCGCCGGCGCGTCGTGCATCAATCTCGACTTCCATGTCATGCCCGCGGATGAGTTGCGCGCCGCGTTCGCGCATCACGCGCGCGACGACACCGGCGAATGCGTCGCGGTGATCGAAGGCAACAAAGGCTTGTTCGACGGCATGAACCCCGACGGCAGCGACAGCAACGCCGCGCTCGCCAAGTTGCTCGGCGCGCCGACGCTGCTCATTCTCGACGCGCGCGGCATGACCCGCGGCGCCGCCGCGCATGTCCTCGGGCATCAAGCGTTCGACCCGCAGTTGCCGCTCGCCGGCGTGATCCTGAACCGCGTCGGCGGCGCGCGCCACGAGTCCAAACTGCGCGCCGCGCTCGAACGCCACACCGACGTCGCCGTGCTCGGCGCGGTGCATGCCGACCGCGCGCTCGAAATCGGCGAACGTCATCTCGGCTTAATCACCGCCGCCGAGCACGCCGCCGCGGAGGAGAAGATCGAACGCATCGCCGCCGCCATCGCCGCGCAAGTTGACTTGGATGCAGTCGAGTCGATCGCCGATTCCGCGGACGCGTTCGCGTCGGTTGACGCATCGTTCGCGCCGCGCGACGACCCGCGCGCCGACCTCGCCATCGGCATCGCCCGCGACTCCGCGTTCAGCTTCTACTACGCCGACGACCTGCGCGCGTTCGCGGCGCATGGCGCGCGATTGATCCCGTTCGACACGCTGCGCGACGACGCGCTGCCCGCGGTGGACGGACTCTATCTCGGCGGCGGATTCCCCGAGACCCACGCGAGCGCGTTGTCGGCGAACCGCGCGATGCGCGACGCGGTCAAGCGCTTCGTCGAGCGCGGCGGGCCGGTGTATGCCGAATGCGGCGGGCTGATGTACTTGTCGCGGCGACTGACGCTGACCGACGGCGGCGCGCACGACATGGCCGGCGCGATTCCGGCGCGCGTCGCGATGACCGAGCGACCGGTCGGACGCGGCTATGTGCGGCTTGTCGAAACCGGCGACGGGCTGTGGCCGGCGCGCGCGAACGCCGCCGCGTCGCCGACCATTCCAGCGCACGAGTTCCATTATTCCAAGTTGGAAATGCGCGCCGACGACGCGCGCTTTGCCTATCGCGTCGAACGCGGACACGGACTGGACGGATGCTTCGACGGACTGGTGCATCGCAACGCGCTGGCGAGTTACTCGCACTTGCGCCACACCGCGGCGAACCCGTGGGTGGCGCGCTTCGTCGCGTTCGTGCGCGCCTGCAAAGCCGCGTCGTCGCCGACGCAATCGCCGCCGCAATCCATCCGCCGCGCCGCAAACGCATGATCACGATCACGTCCAAAGCCGCCGAGCAGGTGCTGCAGTCGATCGCCCAGCAGCCGGACGCGCCGGCGTTGTCGCTGCGCGTCGCCGCCAAGCGGTTGGCGGACGGCTCGTTCGACTACGCGATGGGTTTGGATCAGCCGAATCAGCACGACACCTGCGCCGAGTCGAACGGCGTGCGCGTCGTCGTCGCGCCGACCAGCGTCGAGTTCCTGCGCGGCGCGACGCTCGACTATGTCGCCTTGGACGGCGCGCATCAGTTCATCTTCATGAACCCGAACGATCCGGCGTATGTCGCGCCGGCGAAGCCGTCACCACCGTCACCGTAACGCGCACGAATGAACACGCACGACGACGACTCCGCGGCGATGGACTTGGCGAGCGGCATCGCCGCGTTCGAAGCCAAGCAGTTCGCGCAGGCGATGGCGCATCTCGCGCCGTTGGCGGCGCGGTCGGTCGCCGACGCGCAGTATCGCGTCGCGATCATGCAGCAGAACGGCTTGGGCGTGGTGCGCAGTCCGCCGCTGGCGGTGAGGTGGATGCGCGCCGCCGCCGAGCAAGACTTCGCGTTGGCGCAGCACGGCTTCGGCTTCATGTACTTGCACGGCGACTGCGTCGAGCGCGATGTGCACCAAGCGATCCACTGGTTCGAACGCGCCGCCGCGCACGGCCTGCCCGGCTCGATGGCGGCGCTGGGATTGATCTACGAACAAGGCGACGGCGTCGAGCGCGACCGCGCCAAAGCGCGCGAGTGGTATGCGCGCGCCGGGCTTTGACGCCCGCTGTGCTTGACCGAGGCGCTTGACCTGCGTCGCGTTTCGTGGTAGGTTTCGCGATCAGCGTTTCTCTGTTTTCTCTTTCCCACTACGATCATGCAGAAACTTCATTACACACTCATCGCCTCGTTCGCGGCGTTGGTCATGCTGTCCGCCCCGGCGCACGCCAATCATGGCGAGCATACTTCGAAGCTGCTCGATGAGCGCGGATTCTGCTTTGAGAACGAAAACAGCGGCGCGCGCGTCAGTTTCTTCTTGTACAAAGAAGGCAATTCCCCATACCGCCCGGGCAACCACATCTGGCGGAGTTATCAAGACGCCGTTGACGGCAACGTGTTTTGCGTGCAGGTGGATCAGTTGGCAGGAATCGGAATCGGCGACGGCGTGATCGCCGGCTGGCAAGTCGAAGGCAAGTACATCGGCGAGCACTCGTTCACTTGCCCCGGCGTCGAGCGGCTCAACCCGACGACTGTCAAGAGCATCAAGTTCTACATCACCGGATGGACGGTTTTCGACACCGGCTGTCGGCGCGAAGAAACATGGACCCGTCATGCGGCCTACGAAGACACAGTCGTCGCCGCGTCCGAAGTCTGCTTCCGCGTGGACAATCCCGACGAGTTCGTTCTCCGCGACCGGCAAAAGCCGGTTTTTGCGCTGTCTGCCACAGGCCATGGGGCTCGCTTGCTTTGGCGTTGGAACTATAAAACATCCGACAAGCCGATTCGCTGCGTCAAGTTGAAGGACATGAACGTATATCCGAATCAGAAAATGCTCGCCAGCATATCTCGCCCAGCCTATGCGAGTTGCCCGGGCCGAGTCGTCACCGCCGCCAACTCCAACAAAAAAGTGATATTCACTCGCGTCGTCGACGAAGACAAACGGACGATAAAATGCGCGCGCTCGATTCGATAAATGACGCGGTTTGATTCGACTCCGAGATCTGAACCTATCTTTTATCAACCATGCAGAAACTTCATTGCACGCTCATCGCCGCGTTCGCCGCGCTCGCCATGCTGTCCGCTTCGGCGCACGCCTCGCAGTCGTCGTATGTGAAGAAGGAGAATCTCGGCATCTGCTTCGAGAACGTCAACACCGGCGCGCGCATCAGCTTCTTCGTGTACAAAGATGGCGCGAAAGCATATCGACCCGGTCACGACATCTGGGCGTACCGAGGATCCGACGGCGCCGACGGCAGGACTCATTGCGTCAAGATGGACGAGTTGAAAGGAACCAAACTCGGCGACTACGTGGTCGCCGGCTGGCAGGTCGAAGGCAAGCGCTTCGGCGAGCACTCGTTCGTTTGCGGCGGCTCCGAGCGGCTCAATCCGGCGAAGACCAAGAACATCAAGTTCTACATCACCGGACGGACGATTTGGGACACCGGCTGTCGGCGCGAAGAAACCTTGCGCGAACATTCGCAAGACCAAGCCAGACTCGTCGCCGCGTCCGAAATCTGCTTCCGCACCGACTACGCCGACGACATCGCCAACGGCTCCAAGAAGAGCCCGCTGTTCGTGCTGTATTCCGAAGGTCGCGAAGTTTGGCGTTGGATTTATCGCAAGTCCCCGCAGACCATGCGTTGCGCGAAGTTGTGGGAGTTGAAGCATATGAAGCCCGGGTACGAAGTGGGCGCCACGCTCAGCCCGATTCATACGGTCTGCCCCGGCAAGGCCGTCGCCGACTACAACTCCAAGACCCGGGTGGTATACAAACGCCGCATCGAAAACAAATGGACGATGAAATGCGTGCGCAGCCTTGAAGTGGTGCGTGGCAAATGACGCGAACTTGATTCGACTTATGCGTTCCCAAAGCGACGGCATCGCGCCGTCGCTTTTGGTTTAAGGCGCTTATGGTTTAAGGACTAGAACCGTCTCTCGAACTTGATCCCCGCGAACGCTTGCGCATGTTGCGCGCGGTCGTGCTGCGGCTGGCGTTCGATGCCGAGGTTGCCCTCGAGCGCGCCGCCTTTGATGCGCATGCGGTAGGTCGCGCCCGCGCGCACCGCGCGGCCGTCGGGGGCGAGGCTGATGTCGTGTTCTTCATGCACGACCGCGCCGTACTTGGTGCGCCCGGACGGCGCGCGCAAGGTCACGCCGCCGCGTTCGACGCGCAATGGCTGCGACAGGCGAAGCCCAAGCCAGTCGCCGCGTCGCCACAAGCCAGCGCGGCCGGCGCCGAGGCTGAACGCGCTGCTGAGCAGGTCGTCGGCGTCGCGCAGGAAGCCGTCGCCGAGTTGCGCGCGGGTGCGGCCGAGATACGCCGCCGCCGACATCCGCCACGCCTTGCGCCCGCGCGCGCCGAGCGTCCACGCGCCGTTGACGCCGGCGAACCAAGTCGCGCCGCGCGCGCGGCCGAGCAGTCCCTGCGGCCGCGCGCCGAGGAAGCCGTCGCCCTCGCGCACCGCGCCGGCTTGCAGCCATAAGCCGGCGTTGCGGGTTCCGGTGTTGCGATTCGCAATGCGACTCGCGTTGCGTCCAGCGACGTCGCGGTCCATCGTGTTGCGACTCTCCGCGTTGCGATTTCCCGCATCGCGGCCGAACGCAAACTCCATCGGCATCGAGAACAGCACGCCGAGGCCGTGCGCGCCGCCGGGTTTTGACTCGTCGTCGAACTGCGGCGCGCCGTGCATCAGCGCGAAGCCCGCGCCGCCGCCGCGCGACCAGCCGACGCCGGCGCCGTCTCGCACCAACGAAAGATACGGCGCGGCGAGCGCTTCGGCGGCGCCGGACGATGCGTTGCCGAACGAGTTGTCGCCGAACGAGCGGTTGCCGAATGCGCCGCCGAGCGAGTCGTCGCCGAACGATGCGTTATCGAACGAATGATCGCGCGCGCCGAGCATTCGGCCGTCGTTGTAGCCGTGCGACAGCCACCAGCCGTCGGCGGTTGCGAGTCGCGCCGCGGTGATCGCGCCGTCGCGGCGGACATTCAGCGACAGCCGCGCGCGGTCGTCGCGCAACGCCGAATG
>JBPCXC010000092.1:0-5321 GCA_051008875.1 bacterium | reverse complement strand
CGAAGGGAACACCAACCCATCACAAACCAACCGGAGACCTCCCAGGTCCCCCCCAACCTTAATTTCCCCCCCCCCCCCCCGATTTTTAAGTAGTTGCACCCCACGCGCGACACACACCGTCGCGCGACTTCTCGCCGCTCCGCTTTGGCTCGTTCCGCTCATCGCAATCCTCTTCGCCGCGCCGAACATCGCGCAGGCGCAAGTCACTTGCCCGACCGCCGATGACGGACAGGAGACGGTTTGCAATATCGAAGAACTCGGCAGCGGCATAGGAATGGTCGGCACTATCACCGGCACATCCTTTGACGGCAATCTCCAAGTCGCCTCGTCCTTCACCACCGGCGACGCCGCCCACGGATACGACCTGCAGGATGTGCGCATAGAGTTCATCGCCAGCACTGGCGACCCGGGCGATATCGTGGTCGCGCTCCACGCCAGCGCGAGCGGCGGCGGGCCGGCGGACGAGCCGCTCGACACGTTGTCCGGCGACAACCCGGTCGCCTTCGGCACGCACACCTACACCGCAAGCGAGGTTTCGCTCGCAGCGGGCACCGAGTATTTCATCGTGCTGAGCGCGCCCGACGCGCCGACCGACAGCAACAACTTCTACAATGCCACCGTCATCCCAATGACCGGGGAAACCGGCGACAGCGGCTGGTCGATCGGCGACCAATCGTATTTCAACCGCAACGAAGCCGGTTTTGAGCAGGACGCCACGCCGTTCATCCTCTCCTTCGCCGTCATCGCCGATGTGAATCCGCCGCCGCCGCCGACGCTGAGCATCGCCGCGACCGGCGCGCCGTTCACCGAAGGCGACGACGCGAGCGCGACCTTCACCGTGAGCAGCGACCCCGCGCCGACGGATGATCTGGAAGTCGTCGTAACCCTGACCGGCGCCGACACTTTCGTCGCCGAATCCGAACGCACCCAAACCATCACCATCGCCGCCGACGCGACTTCGGCGACCGCGAGTTTCGCCATCGCCAACGACGAGACCGACGAAGCCGCCGCGACCGCGACCGCCACCATCGGCGACAGCGCCGCCTACCTCGGCGACGGCGCAACCGCGATGGCGGCAATCAACGACGACGATGAACCAACGGCGGCGGCCAGCGACGACGCCACGCTCAATGCGCTTTCGCTCAGCGGCGTGACGCTCGCGCCCGGATTCACTTCGGGCAACATGTCGTACACCGCGAGCGTCACCAACGATGTGGACAGCACAACGATCACCGCGACGGCGACCGACTCCGCCAACGCGACCATCGCCTACAACACCCCGCAAGACACCGACGGCAACACCAACGACGCCGATGTGGAATTGGTTGAAGGCGAGAACACGATCACCATCACCGTAACCGCCGCCGACGGCACGACGAACGCCTACACCATCACCGTGACCCGCGCGGCGGCGAGCGCGAGCACCGACGCGACGCTCAGCGAACTTTCGCTCGCCGGCGTCACGCTCGCACCAACGTTCACCGCGAGCACCACGTCGTACACCGCGAACGTCGGCGATGATGCAAGCAGCACCACAATCACCGCAACCGCGACCGACACGACCGGCGCGACCATCGCCTACAACACGCCACAAGACACCGACGGCAACACCGACGACGCCGCAGTGAATCTCATCGAAGGCGAAAACACCATCACCATCACCGTCACCGCCGAGGACGGCACGACGAACGCCTACACCATCACCGTCTGCAGGGATAGCGGCGGCGGGGGATGCGGCATCAGCCAAGCGGCGGAGAGAGCGGCTGCGGAGGTTGTGCCGGTGTTCGCCGCGGCGATCGCGAGCAACGTCGCCGACGCGATTTCCAGCCGCATCGACGCGGTCAACGCCGGCGGCGGGAACAACAATCTCAACGCCGCTTCGCTGACCGCATCGTTCGCAACGCAAGGCGTGACGGCGATGGCAAGCGGCGCGGAGTTTGAAAGCGTCATCGGCGACGGCGTCAAGCGATTCTTGGACGGCAAGACTCATTCGCTGGCGTTGTCCGGCGATGGCGGCGTTAATAGTGGCGCCGGAGTTTGGCTCGGCGGTTCATACCAAAGCCTCGGCGGCGAAGACGACGCGCTCGATTGGGACGGCGATCTGTACAGCATCCAACTCGGCGCCGACGCGCGCCTGTCCAACAGAACGCTCGCCGGCGCGGCGATGTCGCGGAGCGAGGGCGAATGGGATTATGAAACCGTCGACGTCGACGACGACAGCGGTAAGCCAATCGAAGGCACGATCGAACTATCAACCACCAGCGTGCATCCATATTTCGCATGGCGGCGCGCCGGCGGCATGGACATCTGGGCGAGCGTCGGCTACGGCGAGGGCGATTTGGAAAACCGCGAGACGACAAACGGCGGCGCGCAAGCGTCGGGCGATGTGGAATTGCGAAGCGCATCGCTCGGCATCGCCAGCGGCGACCTCGCGGTCGACGACGCAAGCACGATGCGCTTGAAGTTCGACGCGCAAGTCGCGAACACCGAAGTGGATTACGACGACGCGATGATCGACGATCTGGATGTCGCCTCGCGCCGCGTGCGCGTCGGCATGGAGTTCGGCGGCGGCGGCGGCAACACGCGCCGCGCGTTCGAGTTGGGCGCAAGATACGACGGCGGCGACGCGCGCTCCGGCGTCGGCATCGAAGTCGGCGGGCATTTGGCGCACGACAACGGCGACGGGATGAGCGCGTCGTTGAACGCCCGCGCGTTGCTGGCGCACGGCGGCGAGCACGACGAGTGGGGAATCAGCGGGACATTGCGTTATGCATCGGGCGCGGACGGCCAAGGATTGTCGTGGCGCGTGGAGCCCGGCTGGGGCGTGACGCAAAGCGGCGTTGATCGCCTATGGACCGAAAGCGCGGCGGAGTTGGCGGCGGATGATTCGTCGAACGAGTCATTCGACCCAATCGCAAGAATGGACGGCGAGATCGCCCACGGCTTCGCCTTCGGCGAAGGCATGCTGACGCCGTACACCGGCTTGCGCTTGTCCGACGGCGCGCACGACTATCGCTTCGGCGGGCGATACAAGTTGATCGCATTGCCGCTGGAGATGAGCGCGGAGGCGTATCGCAAACAACGCGATGCGAACGGCGAGAACGGCGTCGTGTTCAAAGCGGGAATGAGTTGGTAAAACGATCGCACCCGTAAGCGCGAAGTGAGCGCGCCCCTCGGGCGCGCGGCGCCAATGGAATAAACGCGGAAATCCCCCTTCTTAGCCGTCATTCCCGCAGGGATGCGGGGAATCCATTTGCCACGGATGGCAATGTTCGGTTTGGCGGGGTGGTGCGAACAAACCCGCGCGACTCCGTTCGCACCAACAACCAGCAAGCCTTCGGCTTGCCTCACTCGCTTGCGCGAGTGTGGATTCCCGCTTAACAGACCGCGGGAATGACGGCAAAGAAAAAGAATGGAGATAGCGGCGGTGGAAAGTACTACGGAAACAACGGTGGTGGAGTGCGGGCGTGAGCGAGCCACTCCCCGCCGTCATTCCCGCAGGGATGCGGGGAATTCAGTCGCCATGGATGGCAATTTCAACGCTGGCGGGGTGGCGTGAGCAAGACATGAATCTTCGCTCGCACCACAAGCCAGCAGGGCTTCGCCCTGCATCACTCGCGTTCGCGAGCGAAGCGAGCCCGAAGGGCGGTGGCGAAGTGGAATCGGAAGGCGAGGTCGGTCGTGTTGCAAATGCGAATGAGAATGGGAATAAAATCAACGCAACGATGAGCACCTACCAAAACTATTCCGCGGCGGCGCAGGCGTATGACGCCACGCGCGCGCCGGTCGGGGTCGAGATCATCGTCGGCTGCTTGGCGCAAAGCGACACGCCGTTGGCGCGTCAGCGCGTGCTCGACGCCGGCTGCGGCACCGGCAACTACGCGCTCGCGTTGCTGGCGCGGGTCGGGCGCATCTGCGCGCTCGACTTGAACGCCGCGATGCTTGCGCGCGCGCGCGACAAACTGCGCGACAATCTGTACGACGCGGGCGCGCGCGGGCGCATCGCGTTGCATCGCGGCTCGATCGAGGCGTTGCCGTTCGCCGACGCGGCGTTCGACGCGGTGATCGTCAATCAAGTGCTGCATCATCTGCCGCGCGACGGCGGCGACGCCGCGCATCGCCGCGCCTTCGCCGAGTTCGCGCGCGTGCTCAAGCCCGGCGGCGCGGTGGTGGTGAACACCTGCTCGCCGGCGCAGTTGCGCGACGGCTTCTGGTACTACCGACTCATCCCCGACGCGACCACGCGCATGATCGAACGCCACGCGTCGTTCGATGCGTTGCGCGGCATGATGGCCGACGCCGGCATCGCCTATCGCCAATGCTTGGTCGCGACCGACGCGTTGATGCAAGGCGACGCGTACTTCAACGCGCGCGGCCCGCTCGACCCGGCGTGGCGCGACGGCGACTCGATCTGGAGCACGGTCGCGGACGCCGACCTCGCCGCGGTCTGCGCGCGGGTGCGAGCGTTGGACCGCGCCGGCGAGTTGACGGCATACCGCGCCGCGAGCGACGCCAAGCGCGCCGACATCGGGCAGTTGTCGTTTCTATACGGACGACGCGAAGGCTGAGTCGCGGGCGGTTGCGAACGCCACCGCACACGAGTCATCGCCACCACCGTCGCATCTACAACTTCGCCGCGATCTCGCGCAACTTGAACTTCTGCACTTTGCCGGTCGAGGTTTTCGGCAGGTCGGCGAACACCACCTTGCCGGGCGCCTTGAAATGCGCGAGGTGTTCGCGGCAATAGGCGATCACTTCGCGCTCGGTCAACGCCGCGCCGTCGCGCCGGCGCACGAAGGCGCATGGCGTTTCGCCCCATTTCTCCGACGGCATCGCCACCACCGCGGCGTCGACGATTTGCGGGTGGCGATAGAGGCAGTCCTCGACTTCGATCGACGAGATGTTTTCGCCGCCGGAGATGATGATGTCCTTGGAGCGGTCTTTGAGTTGCAGATAGTTGTCGGCGTGGATCACGCCCAAGTCGCCGGAATGGAACCAGCCGCCGGCGAACGCGCGCGCGGTCGCTGCGGGATTCTTCAGATAGCCCTTCATCACGATGTTGCCGCGGAACATCGTCTCGCCCATCTCGCGGCCGTCGCGCGCGACCGCGCGCAAGGTGTCGGGGTCGCGCACATCGAGCGCCTCCAGCGCGTGATAGCGCACGCCTTGGCGCGCGTTGCGCATCGCCTTGTCGTCGCTCGGCAGCGCGTCCCATTGCTGCTGCCACGCGCAGATCACCGCCGGTCCATAAGTCTCGGTCAGGCCATACACATGGGTGACGCGGAAGCCGCGCCGCTCCATCGCCGCCAGCACCGCCGCCG
>JBPCXC010000091.1:0-2174 GCA_051008875.1 bacterium | reverse complement strand
GATGATGGATGTCGAGCGCGGAGAGTTTGCCCGCGAGTTGCGCGCCGACGCCGCGCAGCCGCCGCAGCGGATGTGACCGCGCGTCGTTCAGGGCGATGACGCCGCGCGCGCGTCGCGCAGCAGCACGATGGCTTCGATCTCGATCGGCGCGCCTTTCGGCAGCGCGGCGACGCCGACCGCGGCGCGCGCCGGATAGGGTTCGCTGAAATACTGCGCCATCACTTTGTTGACCGTCGCGAAGTTCGCCAAGTCGGTCAGCGAGATGTTGACCTTGACCGCGTCGTTTATGTCGCCGCCGGCGGCGCGCGCAACGGAATCTAGATTCCGAAACGCTTGATGCGCGGCGGCTTCGAACGACTCGTCCACCAACTCCATCCGCGACGGCTCGAGCGGCAACTGCCCGGAGATGTACAACGTGTCGCCGCATTGGATCGCCTGCGAATAGACGCCGATGGCATCGGGCGCGCGGTCGGTGTGGATGGCCTTTCGGACGACGGCGTGTTGGGCGGCGGTTTTTTGCACGGGGCGGCGGCTTTTTGCACAGCGGGCGAGCGCCGATTAAATCACATTCGGGCGCGCTTTTCCCGCGCAGTCGTGCAGGTGCGTCAGTCGGGGTAATAGATCGCGCCGGCGATGGTCGGTTTGGCCGCGCCGGTGACCGCGGGCAAAGTGGCGGCGGCGCGGCGCGCGGTTTGACATGCCATCCATGCGAACGCGGCGGCTTCGACCCATTGCGGATCGACGCCGAGTTCGGCGGTGGTGGCGATGCGCGTGCGGGCGCGTGCGGCGAGCATCGCCAGCAGCGTCGGATTGCGCGCACCGCCGCCGCAGACATACGCCGCCTCGATCGCCGGCGCGAGACCATTTAGTTGCCGCGCGACGCTCTCGGCGGTCAGCGCGCACAAGGTCGCTTGCACATCCTGCGGCGTGATCTCGGCGTGGTCGAGTCCGCCGACGCTTAAGTCGCATGCCGCCAGCGCGCGCGCCAGCCATGTTTGGTTGAAATGCTCGCGACCGGTGCTCTTCGGCGCCGCGCGCGCGAAGTATTCGTCGGCGAGCAAATGCCGCAGCAGTTTCGATTGCACCGCGCCCTGTGCCGCGCGCGCGCCGTCGCGGTCGAACGGCGCGTTGAAATGCAGTTGGCACCAGCCGTCGAGCAAGGTGTTGCCGGGTCCTGAGTCGAAGCCGATGGTGGCGTCGTGGTCGCGCGCCGGCAAGTGGGTGATGTTGGCGATGCCGCCGAGGTTGACCACCGCGCGGGTCTCGTCGTCGCTGGCGAAGATCGCGCGGTGCAACACCGGCGCCAGCGGCGCGCCTTGCCCGCCGGCGGCGATGTCGGCGCTGCGGAAGTCGGTCACCGTCGGCGTGCCGGTGCGCTGCGCGATCAACGCGCCGTTGCCGAGTTGCAGCGTGAACGGCGGCGCGTCGTCGGGGCGATGGCGAATGGTCTGTCCGTGGCAGCCGATCACCGCGACCGCGCGCGCGCCGGCGCGTCGGCGCAGTTCGTTCGCCGCGCGCGCGTACAACTCCGCCAACTCGCTGTGCAGATGGCCGACTTGATCGATCGCGTCGAGCACGCCGACGCGCGCATCGGCGGCGGGCGCGATCAGCGCGTTGATGCGCGTGCGCACTTCGTCGGGGAAAGGTTGATGGACGCTCGCCTCGATCGCGATCCGGCGCGGCGACTCCATCGCCATCAACACGCCGTCGATGCCATCCACGCTGGTCCCCGACATCAGCCCGATCGCCAACATCGGCGCGTCGGCGTCGGCGTCGGTCATTGCGCCGGTTCGCGGCGCGCCAGCGTCTCGGCGTGGCGCGGGAACTCAGCGATCGCTAGCATCGTCGTGTTCGGCGTTGTCGCGTCGGCGTCGGTCATTACGCGGGTTCGAGTTTCGCCAGCGCACCGGCGCCGATGCGATCCAACTCCGCCGCCAAGGTTTCGGCGCGGCGCAGGAACTCGACTTGTTGCGATGCCGCGACCGGCGCCGAACTGGGCAAGTCCACCGTCAGCGGATTGCGGTGCGTGCCGTTGACGCGGAACTCGTAGTGCAGGTGCGCGCCGGTCGCCCAGCCGGTGCTGCCGACATAGCCGATCACATCGCCCTGGCGCACCCGCGCGCCGGCGGCGACGCCTGCGGCGAAGCCGCGCAGGTGGGCGTATAGCGTAGTGT
>JBPCXC010000090.1:0-4176 GCA_051008875.1 bacterium | reverse complement strand
CCGCGATTTCCGGCGGCGTTTGCGCGCCTGGCAGCAACGCGGCGGTGTCGGCGCCGTTGCCGGTGCGCACCAACACCGGTTTGTCCCCGACGCGCTGCGCGGCTTGCAAGTCGCGCAACGAGTCGCCGACCGCATACGCCTCGCGCAAGTCGCACTTCAGCCGGTCGGCCAACTCGAGGAACAGGCCGGACTTGGGCTTGCGGCAGTCGCAGTCGTCGTCATCGATATGCGGGCAGAAGAAGATCGCGCTGATCTCGCCGCCGATCGGCTGCAGCGCGTCGAGCATCTTGCGGTGGATGCGATTGAGCGCGTTGATGCTGCAACGGCCTTTGGCGATGCCCGACTGGTTGGTGATGATGACCACGCGGCAGTCGGCGCGGCACAACTGCGCGATCGCCTCCAGACTGCCGTCGAGCGCCTCCCATTCGTCCGGCGTGGCGACGCCATTCGGCAACAAGCGATTGATCACGCCGTCGCGGTCGAGGATGATGAGTCGCTGGTTCACGACTTGTCGCGGCGCGACGACTCCGTTTCGGTCGCGGCTTTGGTTGCGTCGGACGCGTCGGGCGCATCGTCGCGCGCGCGGAAGTCCGACACGCGCACGCGTTGATCGACGATGCGGCTGCCGCGCTGGTTGATCTTCGCCATCTTGTCGCGGAAGGCGCGCGCCAAGTCGAAGTCGGCGGCGACCGCGTTGCCGAGCAGCAGGATGAACAAGTCGGCGCATTCCTCCGCCAACTCATCCTTCGACCGACCTTTGGTCACGCACGCCGAAATCTCGCCCAACTCCTCCGCCATCAACGCGACGCGATACGCCATGTCCTCGCCACCGCGCTCGGCGAACCGATGCTTGGCGTGAAACGCGCGCACCTCGTCCATCATCGCCGCGAATGAATCGTCGTCGTTCATCGCTCGATGTGCATGTGCGAAATGTCGGCGACGCTGAGGAAGAGCCGGCGGATGCGGCGCAACAACGCGAGGCGATTGGCGCGGACTTTAGGGTCGTCGTCGAGCACCATTACTTGGTCGAAGAATGTGTCCACTGGTTTTTTTAGTTTGGACAGCGTGGTCAAGCCATGACCGTAACGATTTTCATCAAAGTGCTTCCGCGCGTGACTGCCGTATTCTTCGAGTTTCGATGCAAGTTCGCGTTCGGCGGGATGTTGGAACAACGATTCATCATAACGATCCGACTCGTTGTCGCACAAGACCGAATCGCCAATGCTCTTCAGGATTCCGACGATGCGCTTGTTTGCCGCGGCCAGCGACTCGGCGGCTTCGGCGCGGGCTTTGAAAAAACTGCTGACCGCCTCCAATCGCTGATTAAAATCAAACGGCCGCGACGGCGCGCAAGCCATCACCGAAGCAATCTCCGCGGCGGAATAGCCACGCGACTGGTAATAGCCTTTCAATCGCTCGAACACGAAGGCGAACACCGAATCAACGTTCGCCGCGTCCAACGTTATTCCGGCATCGGCGTAGATTCGCCGCGCGGCGTCGAGCAGTTCGCGCAAGTCCAAGTCCATGTTGCGTTCAATCAGAATCCGCAACACGCCGAGCGCGGCGCGGCGTAGCGCGAATGGGTCTTTGTCGCCGCTCGGTGCTTCGCCGACGGCGAACAGACCGAGCAGAGAATCGATGCGATCGGCGAGCGCAACGCATCGGGCGATGCTGCTTTGCGGCAACTCGTCGTCGGCGTGGCGCGGCCAGTAGTGTTGCTCGATCGCGTTCGCAACCGAGTCCGCAACCGGCGGCTTGCCGGTCACGCGCTTGGGCGACTTCGCGTAGTAACGACCAATCGTGCCTTGCAATGCGGGGAACTCGCCGACCATGTCGGTGCTCAAGTCGGCTTTGCACAATCGCGCCGCGAGCGCGACTTTCTCAGCGTCGGCGCCAATCTGCGCGGCAATAACGCGAGCGAGTTCAACCACGCGCTCGGTCTTGTCGTGGAGCGTTCCGAGTTGGCGGTGGAACAAGATGCCGCGCAAATCTTCGACGCGTTTCTCCAACGGAATCTTTCGGTCGCTGTTCCAAAAGAACTCGGCGTCCGCCAGTCGCGCGCGCAGCACGCGCTCGTTGCCTTGTCGCACGCGCGCGGCGCTCGCGCCGCCACCAACGAGATTGCTGACGGCGATGAACTTCCACAGCAACTTGCCGCGCGCGTCCAACAGATGAAAATATTTTTGATGATCGCGCATCGCCGAAATCAACACTTCGTCGGGGAGTTTCAGGAAGCGTTGATCGAACTCGCCGAGCAACGCCTGCGGCGATTCGACCAAGCCGGTGACCAGATCGAGCAACGCGCCATCCGTCGGCGCGCGCGCGTTCGCCTTCTGCGCCAACTTCGCAATCTGCCGTTCGATGCGTCCGCGCCGCTTCGCGAAATCGGCGATCACCTTGCCTTCGGACTCCAACACCCTTTCGTATTCGCCGACGCGCGCGATGCGTAGTTCGTGGTTGGCGTGGAAGCGATGGCCGCGGGTGACGCGTCCCGACTTCAAGCCGAGCGCTTGCGTCTTGATCACCTTGTCGCCGTGCAGCGCCAGCAGCCAATGCGCCGGGCGGACGAACTCGGCGTCGCCGTCGCCCCAGCGCATTCGTTTCGGAATCGGCAGTCGCCGCAGACTTTGCGCCAGGCAGTCGGTGACGATCGTCGCCAACGGCGCGCCGGCGACGGCTTGGCGATACATCAGCCACGCGCCTTTCTCATTCTTTAACTCGCCCAGTTCCGACACCGCGACGCCGCAGGACTTGGCGAAGCCGATGGCCGCGGCGGTCGGTTTGCGGTGCGCGTCATACGCCGCTTGCAGCGACGGACCGCGGCGTTCGACCACGCGGTCGGGCTGCCTCAAAGCGACTGCATACAACAACGCGCCCAAGCGGCGCGGGGTGGCGAAGCAGCGATGGTTGTCGCGCGCGTCGGCGAGCACGCCGGCGTCGGCCAACGCGCGCGCGAGTTCGGCGGCGAACGCGCGCGCCAGCGTCGACAGCGCCTTCGGCGGCAACTCCTCGGTGCCAATCTCGATCAGCAGATCGGCACGCTTGGCGGTCTTGCGCGCGGCCATCACTTGCGTCCGCGCCGCGGGGTTTTGCGCGCGCATCGCGGGAAGCCGAGCGCGGCGCGCTTGTGGTGATAACTCTTCGCCACCGCGCGCGCCAAGTTGCGCACGCGAGCGATGTAGCGCGCGCGCTCGGTGACGCCGATGGCGCGGCGCGCGTCGAGCAAGTTGAAGGTGTGCGACGCCTCCAACGTGCGCTCATACGCGGGCAACGGCAGGTCGTGCTGCAGCAACGCGCGGCACATTCGCTCGGCGGCATCGAAGCGCGCGAACAGACTCTCGACATCGGCGTGCTCGAAGTTATACGCCGACTGCTCGACCTCGTTTTGATGATACAGATCGCGATAGGTGAAGCGTTCGCCGGGTCCGTCCGACCAGACCAAGTCGAACAGACTATCGACCGCTTGCAAGTGCATCGCGATGCGTTCGAGTCCGTAGGTGATCTCGCCGGTGACCGGGCGGCAGTCGAGTCCGCCGACTTGTTGGAAGTAAGTGAACTGCGTGACCTCCATTCCGTTCAGCCAGACCTCCCAGCCGAGTCCCCACGCGCCGAGCGTCGGCGACTCCCAGTCGTCCTCGACGAAGCGGATGTCGTCTTGCCGAGCGTCCAAGCCGAGCGCGGCGAGCGAGCCGAGATAGAGATCCTGGAAGTCGTCGGGCGACGGCTTGAGCACCACTTGGAACTGGAAATAATGCTGCAGGCGATTCGGATTCTCGCCGTATCGTCCGTCTCCGGGGCGCCGCGACGGCTGCACATACGCCGCGCGCAACGGCTCCGGCCCGATCGCGGCGAGGAATGTGGCGGGATGAAAAGTGCCGGCGCCGACCTCCATATCGTATGGCTGCAAAATCACGCAGCCGTGCCGCGCCCAGTATTCCTGCAGCGTCATAATCAGGCGTTGGAAAGTCATGGCTCGGCAAAAAATAAGCGTCGGCGAACGATAGCGGCGATCACTCCGCCGCGGCGAAGTCGGACGCGAACGCCGCCAAGGCGCCGAGTTTATCCGCTTTTAGATCGACGCGCAGAATCAAGGCGCCGGCGCGCGCGAGCACATCGAAGTCGCCGTCGGCTTGCGCGCGGCACAACTGCGCGAAGGTGTAGTCGCGCTCGGGCACC
>JBPCXC010000089.1:0-8573 GCA_051008875.1 bacterium | reverse complement strand
ATCTGAATCTTCCGGTGCGCTATTCGATCAACATGCTCAAGCCGAGCGGCGGCTATCGCTATCGTCTGGTGGTGGACTTCCATCACCGCGACGCCGCGGTCGCGACCGAGCGCGTGACCAAACCGACGACTCCGCGCGCGGCGAAGACCGAGTTGCTGATCCTGATCGACCCCGGGCATGGCGGCGAAGACCCGGGCGCGACCGGCAAGCGCACCTATGAGAAGCATGTGGTGCTGGCGATCGCGAAGAAACTGAAGGCGCGCATCGATCAACGCCCCGGTCGGCGCGCCGAGTTGACTCGCGCCAGCGACTACTACATCCCGCTGCGCAAACGCACGCGCATCGCCCAGCAGCGCGACGCCGACCTGTTCATCTCGATCCACGCCGACGCCTTCACCAACACCCGCGCACGCGGCGCGTCGGTGTATGCGCTGTCGCAGCGCGGCGCCTCCAGCGAGACCGCGAAGTGGCTCGCCAACAAGGAGAACGCCGCCGATCTCGCCGGCGGCATCAACTTATCCGAGCGACGCGACGACGTCGCTCATGTCTTGCTCGATCTGTCGATGCACGACACCGTGAATCAGTCCATCAGCCTCGGCCGCGATGTGCTCGCCGAGTTGAAGAAGATCGGGCGGGTGCACAGCAAGCGCGTCGAGCAAGCCGGCTTCGTGGTGCTGAAGTCGCCGGACATTCCGTCCATTTTGGTCGAGACCGCATACATCACCAATCCGGCCGAGGAGAAACTGCTGATGAGTCCGAAGCATCAAGACCGCATCGCCGCGGCGATCGTCGCCGGCGTCGAGCGGCACATCGCCAAGAACGGCAATCGCTATGCAGTGCGCTGACGACAACGAAAACGACAACAACAATGCGCGCCGCGGCGACGGCGACGCGCGTCGCGCGCGCATCGTTCAACTCGACGACAAGTTGATCAACCAGATCGCCGCCGGCGAAGTGGTCGAGCGTCCGGCGTCGCTGCTCAAGGAGTTGTTGGAGAACAGCGTGGACGCGGGTGCCACCGAAATCCGCGTGCACGCCGAGCGCGGCGGACTGAAGCGCATCAAAGTGCAGGACAACGGCGCCGGCATCGCGCAGGACGAAGCGCATCTGGCGCTGTCGCGCCACGCCACCAGCAAACTCGTCCGCTTCGAGGATCTGTTCAACGTCTCCACGCTCGGCTTCCGCGGCGAGGCGCTGCCGAGCATCATGGCGGTGTCGCGGCTGCGCCTGACTTCGCGCACCGCCGAGGCGAGCGCCGGCTTCCAGATTGATTGCCGCGACGGTCGCGCCGGCGCGCCGAAGCCGGCGGCGCATCCGCTCGGCACCACGGTGGAGGCGAGCGATCTGTTCTACAACACGCCGGCGCGGCGCAAGTTCCTGCGCACCGAGAAGACCGAGTTGAAGCATTTGGACGAAGTCGTCCGCCGCATCGCGCTCAGCCGATCCCGTCTCGACATCAGTTTCCTCCACGACGGCAAGGAGATCTTCCACGCGCGCCCGGCGCACACCATGCAGGAGCGCACCGCGCGTATCGGCAGTCTGTGCGGCGCGCCGTTCGCGCAGCAAAGCGTGCATTTCGACGACGAAGTCGCGGTCATGCGCCTGAGCGGCTGGATCGGCTTGCCGACTTTCTCGCGCAGCCAGCGTGACTTGCAGTATTTCTTCGTCAACGACCGCGCGGTGCGCGATCATCTGCTCGCGCACGCGGCGCGGCGCGCGTACAGCGATGTGCTGTATCACGGTCGCCACCCGGCGTTCGTGCTGTTCCTGCGGATCGAGCCGGAGTTGGTGGATGTCAATGTGCATCCGGCGAAGAGCGAGGTGCGCTTCCGCGACAGCGGCGCGGTGCATGACTATCTCTATCGCACCTTGCACCGCGTCATCGCCGAGTTGACTCCGCGCGACGCCGGCGTCGCCTTGCCGACGCCCGATGCGGCCAAGCGCGCCGAGCGGCTGCAAACGTCCGGCGCGCAAGGCGGCTTCGGCGCAGGCGCGGCGCAGCGCAACCTGCGCATGCTGATGGCGACGCAGATGGAGAACTATCACGCGCTGCATCCGCCCGACGCCGCCGACCGCATCGCCGACTCAGGCGACGGCATGGCCGACGCCGCGGTTGTCGCCGCCGCCGACGGCGAGGACATTCCGCCGATGGGCTACGCGCTGGCGCAACTCAAGGGCGTGTACATCCTCGCCGAGAACCGCGACGGGCTGATCTTGGTGGACATGCATGCGGCGCATGAGCGCATCACCTATGAGACGCTGAAGCACCAGGCCGACGCCCGCGCCAGCGGCGATGCGGGCGCGGGCGCGGCCAGCCAGCCGTTGCTGGTGCCGCTTAGTTTGATCGTCAGCCGCGCCGAGGCCGACGCCGCCGAGCAGAACGCCGGCGCGTTCACCGAGATCGGCTTCGAACTCGGCCGCATCGGCGACGAGCAACTCGCGGTGCGCGCGGTGCCGGAGTTGCTGGTCAAGGCCGACATCGAGACGCTGGTGCGCGATGCGCTGTCGGACTTGCTCGCGCACGGTCGCAGCGATCGCATCGCCGACGCTCAGCACGAGATCCTTTCCAGCGTCGCCTGCCACGGCTCGGTGCGCGCCAACCGCCGCCTGACCCACGCCGAGATGAACGCGTTGCTGCGGCGGATGGAGGCGGTCGAACGCTCCGGCCAATGCAATCACGGTCGCCCGACTTGGATGAGCGTGTCGCTGGCGGAAATCGACAAGTGGTTTATGCGCGGAAGATAGCGCGGCGCAGCGATGCGCGATGGAGCGTTGCGCGATTCGGCGACGCGCGATGGAGCGACGCATGAGCGAGTCCCCGGTGTTGTTCGTGCTCGGTCCGACCGCGTCCGGCAAGACTGCGTTGGCGGCGGCGTTGTGCGATGCGTATGACGCCGAGATCATCAGCGTGGATGCGGCGCAGGCGTATCGCGGCATGGACATCGGCACCGGCAAGCCGGACGCGGCGTATTTGCGGCGATACCCGCATCATTTGATCGACATCCGCGCGCCGAGCGAGTCATACAGCGCGGCGGCGTTTCGCGACGATGCGCTGGAGTTGATCGCGCGCATCCGCGGCGCCGGCAAACTGCCGATCTTGGTCGGCGGGACGATGTTTTATTTCGCTGCGCTCGAGCACGGGCTGTCCGAGTTGCCCGGCGCCGACGACGACGCGCGCGCATCGCTCGCGCGCGCGATCGAGCGCGACGGCTTGGCGGCGGCGCATGCGCGGCTGGCGCGGATTGATGCGAAGACAGCGGCGGCGATTTCGCCCGGCGACACCCAGCGGATTCAGCGCGCGCTGGAGATTCATCAACTCGCCGCGCGCCCGCCGAGCGAAGTGATGGCGCAGTCGGCGGCGCGTCCGTTGCCATACCCGCTGATCAAGGTTGGCTTGTTCGCCGCCGACCGCCGCGCGTTGCACGCGCGCATCGAAGCGCGCTTCCACCGCATGCTGGCGCGCGGCTTGGTGGATGAGGTGCGGCGCATCATCGCCGCCGTGCCCGCGCCGCAGTCGCAGTCCTGTTTGCGCACGGTCGGCTATCGCCAAGTGCGCGATCATCTGCGCGGCGCGTTGTCGCACGACGAGATGAGCGCGCGCGCGATCGCCGCGACCCGCCGGCTGGCCAAGCGGCAACTGACTTGGATGCGCCAGCAGCGGAATTTAGTTTGGGTGGACGGCGACGACGACGCGGCGGAGTCGGTGCGCGTTTATTTGCGCGATTGCATCGAGCGCGCGGCGTGTAAGGTTAGTTGACCAGCGCGCCGATGAAGCGCGAGATCATTCGCGCGAACTCGCTTTCCAGCGGGAACGACAGCATGCCCAAGACCGAGTATCCGAGCAGGTAGGGAAGGAGATAGAAGCGGATGATGTAGAAGAACCAGGCGACATACAGCGGCGCCAGCGGGCGCACCAGGAAGTTCGGCGTGATCGGCGCGAACAGGTCGAGCAGCGGGTTGGTGACGCGGACGAAGAAGCGCATGAAGAAGAACGAACTGTCCTCGGGCAGGAAGATTCCCATGCCGAAGCGGCCGATCAAAGTCCACATGACCATGCCGAGCAGATAGTCGAGCGCAAGCACCCAGAGGGGAAGGTGCGCAATCATTTTAAAGTTCGCCCTCGCTGATGTCGGCGGCTTTCATAATGCCAGTTTGCATGCCGACACCAATTGTGCGGTTGGCGTGAATCGGTAGGGTGATCGGATCGGCTTAATCCGGGTGTTCGTAACGATGGTGGCTGCCCGCTATCCGTTTTAGTTTCCAGCCGCGTTGTTCCAACAAACGTGCAAGTTGTTTGCCGCAAGTCGTTTGCCGAAGAGGCTTTTCATATGGCAACTTCCACCACTTTGACATCAACATCATCGGGCAATTTCGCTGGCGGGTTGACATTGTCATCGCCCAAATGGCAGTCAATCGCTTCGCGGATGTTGTGCATCAGTTCGTCGTAGGTGTCGCCTTGCGTGAAACAACCGGGCAACGTTGGGAACTCAGCCCAATAACCACCTTCTTCTTGGTGAATGATCGCTTTGATTTTCATGATTGCCTCCCGAGATTGGGATTGGGAATGGGCGGTGACTGATTTCACGCAACCGCCACGATTGAATTATAAACCATCCAAGATTTCTTGCTTTTTCTTGTCGTAGAATTCCGAGGTGATTGCGCCGCTATCCAAGAGTTGCTGTAACTCGGAAATACGATCGCTAGCGGAGCGTGCAGGTTGCACTGGCAGTTTTCCGGTAATGCCGTTGGCTACTTTATGTCGCCACTTCTCGCCCCACTCTTTTTTCTCTTCGATGTACTCATTGCGGTTTTTGTCTTGATAGTAGCGGTGCTTTTTCCAATTAGTATTTTGCGAGTCGGTTAAATCACCGTCCACTTGTGGATTGAAGCCGTAAGCAACCCGAAGAAATTTTCTCGGGGCTGATTGTAGAAAATACGCAACAGCGGCACTTCTTCCGGTGGAAATATTGCGATTCGAGTAGTAGTCAAGAGACTGATTCCATGTGCGATTCCACGGCGTGTCCTTCCATTTTTGCATTGACCACACTTCCATTTTCCAGCAATCATATTCTCCGAGCGAATCGCCGCGAAAATAACTATCGGTGTCGGAATGTAGCACCCATTCGTCATCCGCTTCACCGAAGCAGTGTTTCCGATCTTCCCACCCCCCAATTGTGTTTAGGCTTTGCAATGATGCCCATACAAACCTGGCGAGTTTGCCGTTGTCCATTTGCGCGAGGACTGCCTGCTTTATACGCCCGCTGTTCAATGCATGGAATTGGTCAAAATCAACCAGTATCCAAGCACCTTCGTTGGGCAAGGGGACGGCGGTATTGTCGCTAGAAAACACAAATGCCCCCCGAAAAGTTTGTCCGATTTCGTGTTTCGGCGGTTGCAACGATTGACACCCCGCCAACATAACGGAAGCGACAACAGCGATGAACCCCGCCGCAAAGGTTTTGACTTTATGCTTCATTTTGTTTTCCCATCCGAGCGTGATTGAAAGATTAAAAAAACGGGGGCGGTTATGCACCGCCCCCGTCTTGGTACAGCAATCAACGCGCTAAGCGCGGCTCAATGCTGGCCGAGCACGGTGTCGCCGCGGGGGACGCGGATTTCGTCGACCATCGCTTGGGTCTCGGCGTCGGGTTCGGCGGTGGCGAGCGTGACCAGCACCATCGCCACCAGGCTGACCGGCATGCCGATGATGCCGAAGCGCAGGTGGTCGATGCCGAGCCACGGGTCGCCGCCGTTGAACTGCGGCGCGACATACCACAGGTACAGCGTGCCGGCGACGAAGCCGGCGACCATGCCGGCGATCGCGCCGGCGCGGTTGGCGCGCTTCCACCAGATGCCGAGCACGATCGGGAAGAACAGCCCGGAGCAGGCGAAGTCGAACGCCCAGATGACCGCGCCGAGGATGCCGGTCAACTTCAAACTCGCGACCAGCGCGCCGGCGGCGCCGATGCCGACCAGCAGCACGCGCGCGACGATCAGGCGGTGGCGGGTGTCGGCGCGCGGGTCGATGATCTTGTAGTACAAGTCATGCGACAGCGCGTTGGCGATCGCCAGCAGCAGGCCGTCGGCGGTGGACATCGCCGCCGCCATGCCGCCGGCGGCGACCAGCCCGGAGATGACATACGGCAGCCCGGCGATCTCCGGCGTCGCCAGCACCACGATGTCGGGGCGCATGAAGAACTCGTTGATCTGCAGGATGCCGTCGCCGTTGCCGTCGGTCACGGCGAGCATGCCGACGCCGCTCCATTTCTGAATCCACTCCAGCGCGTTGACCTCGGCGATGGTCTTGCCGATCACGCTAGTCGCCAGGCTCGGGTCGAGCAGTTGCAACTTGGTGAAGGTGGCGAGCGCCGGCGCGGTGAAATACAGCAGGAAGATGAACAGCAGCGACCATGCGACCGACTGGCGCGCCGCCATCACCGACGGCGTGGTGAAGTAGCGCATCAGGATGTGCGGCAGCGACGCGGTGCCCGCCATCATGCACAGCACCAAGGTGATGAACTTCCAACTATAGAGCACGTCGTCCTGCGGCGCGTTGTGCAGCGTGGTCAAGGTCTTCAGCCCGGCGACGCTCTCCGTCGCCGGCGGCAACTTGCCGTTGATTACGCCGAAACCCTGCTCCAACTCGCCGATGCGCACCACCGCGTCGCCGTATGCGAACTGCGGGATGACGCCGAAGTCCTGCGCGTTGGACATCCAGAACACCGGCACCAGATAGGCGATGATCAGCACGATGTACTGCGCCACCTGCGTCCAAGTGACCGCGCGCATGCCGCCGAGCATCGAGCACAGCAGGATGCCGGACAGGCCGATCCACACGCCGACCTCGAACGGAATGGTCAGCGCGCGCGCCGCGATCGTGCCGGTGGCGTTGATCTGCGCGGTGACATAAGTGAACGACGCGACCGCGAGCACCACCACGGCGCAGAATCGGGCGAGGTTGCCGCCGTATCTCGTGCCGATGAAGTCGGGCACGGTATAGCATCCGAACTTGCGCAGATACGGCGCCATCAGCGCCGACACCAGCACGTAGCCGCCGGTCCAGCCGACCACCAGCGCGAGATAGCCGTGGCCGCCGAAGTAGATGCCGCCGGCGAGGGCGACGAACGACGCGCCCGACATCCAGTCGGCGGCGGTCGCCATGCCGTTGAACACCGCCGGCACTTGGCGCCCGGCGACGTAGTACGCTTCGACCTGCATGGTGCGCGACAGCACGCCGATGGCGGCGTAGATCGCAATCGTGAACGCCACGAACAAGATGCCGATGGTGTCGGCGGCGACGCCGAGGCTCTCCAGCCACGCCATCAGCGCGACGAAGGCGAGGAAGCCGCCGGTGTACAGGCCGTAGACTTTCGGCAGGTTTTCGATGAAATCGCCTTTCATGTTGTTATTCCCCCTCGTCGAAACCGGTTTCCCGGTCGATGTTGTGCTGCATCCTGGCGAACCAGAAGATCAGGATGACGAAAATAATCTCGGAGCCCTGCGAAGCCATGTAGTAGCCGAGCGGGAAGCCGATGAAGGTGAACGCATTGAGCGCGTTCGCGAACCAGTGGACCAGGAATGAGAAGACAAACCAGATCGACAAGGTGAAAATCATCAGCCGCTTGGTTCTTTGCCAGTGGTCGATGCGCTGCGATGTGTCGGTCATGCGTGATGCCTCGCTGTCGGTGTCGGTGTTTGAAGGGAAAGGCCGGATTGCGGATGCGGACGAAAACGGCGAATCGGTCGGAGCGCCGAGCCGAGCCGTTCGCGCGCGCATCATACCGCATCGGCGGAGGCGATGCACGCTTGATTCCGGCGGCGATCTGTGGCACTGAGAAAGCCCCGCGGCGCGCCGCCCGCGGGCGTCAAGCCGGCGCCGCCCGATGCGCGATGAAATCCTGAAAATCCTTCCCAAAGCGTTGTTTTCGCGCGAATCCTGGCGCGCGATTGCGCGCTATCTCCCGCGCCGCGCGCGGCGCGACCGCATCGCCGACGCCGACGCGCTCGCCGCCTTCGTCGCCAGCCGCGCCAGCCACGTCGCGCAGAGCGCGCTGTACGGCTATATGAAGACCCGCGCCGGCACGCGTTTCCCGGAGTTGTTCGACCACCCGGCGATGCTGGCGTCGATCAACATCGCCAAATGGCAGATGTGGCTCGCCTGCCTGTCCGACCTCGCGGTGTATAGCGCGGTGCTGCTGCATCGTCGCGGCGCGTCGCGCGCGCAAGCGGAGGCGACGGCGGCGCGCATCGTCGCCGCGGCGCTGGCTTCGTCCGGCGCGGACTTCGCCGACGGCGCGTCGCACGAAGCCGGCGCGGATTTCGCCGACGGCGTGCGCGCGGTCGAGGCGCGGGTCGCCGCGCCGGGGATCGAGTCGCTCGGCGACGACGACTCCGCCTTCGTCGAAAGCCCGCGCGCGCTGGTGCGGTGGGCGCCGGTCGCCGACGAGTTCAAGCGCCGCGACGCCGAGATTATCCGCAACTCGGTGCGCTTCCGCTGGCAAGCGGTGCGACGCGACCTGCGCGCGCGCCTGCGCGCCGACGCGGTGATCGCGCATCTCGCCGCCGCCGACGAT
>JBPCXC010000088.1:0-4595 GCA_051008875.1 bacterium | reverse complement strand
CACTACGACCTGCCGACCGGCATCGCCGCCGGCATGGCCGACTCGAAGATCCCGGACGCGCAGTCCGGCTACGAGAAAGCCTACACCGTGGCGATGGCCGGCCACAGCGGCGCCAACTTGGTGTATGAATCCGCCGGCATGCAAGCCAGTTTGCTCGGCTTCAGTTTCGAGGGCGCGACCATCGACAACGACATGCTCGGCGCGATCAACCGCAGCGTGCGCGGCATCGAGACCGACGCCGATTCGATCGCGGTCGAGACCATCGCCGACGTCTGCATGAACGGCCCCGAACACTTCCTCGGCCACGACGCGACGCTGTCGCGAATGCAACGCGACTACGTCTACCCGCAAGTCGGCAACCGCCTGACCCCAGCCGAATGGAAAGAAATCGGCGCCCACCCGATCAACGTCCCGGCGCAGCAAAAAACGCAAGAGATCTTGGCAACGCATTTCCCCGCCCACGTAAACGATGATCTCGACGCCCGCCTACGCGAAGAGTTCGACATACGCTTGCCGCGGGAGTGGATGAAAGCGAAAGCGAACGGGCGGTGAAGCCGCGCAGGCATCAACGATGAGCGCGCAGACTCTCCCATCCCAAGCCCGCGTCGTCGTTGTCGGTGGTGGGGTGATGGGCGCGGGGTTGTTGTATCACCTTGCTGAGGAAGGTTGGAGCGATTGTTTGTTGTTGGAGAAGGGCGAGTTGACGTCCGGTTCGACTTGGCATGCCGCCGGGCAGTGTCCGAGTTTCATCGCCGACTACAATATGGCGAAGATTCACGACTACGGCGTGCGGTTGTATCCGAAGTTGGAGGAACTGACCGGTCAGTATGTCAGTTGGCATGGTTGCGGCGGGATTCGCTTTGCGTTGAAGCCGACGGAGGTGGAGTGGTTTCATCGTGTCGCGGCGGTCGGCAAGTTGATCGGCTTTGATTGCGAGATCATCGACCGCGCCAAGATTAAGCAACTCAATCCGCTGGTCGAGACCGACGGCGTGCTCGCTGGCGCGTGGACGCATTCCGACGGTCACGTCGATCCCGCCGGGGTGACGCTCGCGATGGCGAAGGGCGCGCGGCGGATGGGCGCGGAAATCATCACCGGCGCGCGCGTCACCGCGATCAAGCAGATGCGTTCGGGCGAATGGGAGGTTGCAGTCGAGCGCGACGGCGCGCGCGCGACGGTGGTGTGCGAGATGGTGGTCAACGCCGCCGGCTGCTATGCGCGGCAGGTCAGCCAGATGGCCGGCACCGACATCCCGATCACCAACATGAAGCACACTTATATCGTCACCGAAGCGGTGCCGGAGTTCGAACAGCGCGACGACGAGATGCCGGTGATGCGCGATCCCTATCCGTCGGCGTATTACCGACAGGAGCAGAAGTCGGCGTTGATCGGCATCTACGAGACCGCCGCTTCGGAGGAATGCTGGACGCATCGCGACGGTTGGCCCGAATGGGATTCGGAGAACGAGTTGTTCGACGCCGACTTCGACAACCTGACGCCGTATGTCGAGCGCGTGATGCAGCGCATGCCGGCGTGGGCGGAGTTGGGCATCAAGCGCGTGGTCTGCGGCGCCATCCCGCACACCCCCGACGCCAATCCGCTGCTCGGCCCCGCCGCCGGGCTGCGCAACTATTGGCACTGCAACGGTGCCTCCATCGGCATCGCCGCCGGCGCCGGCGCCGGCAAGTATCTGGCGCAATGGATGGTGCACGGCGACGCCGAGATTAACATGGCGGGAGTCGATCCGCGCCGCTTCGGCGCCTACGCGCCCGGCGAATACACCAAGGCGAAATCGCATCAGGACTACGAGCACATGTATGCGCTGCACTTGCCCGGCGAGGAGCGTCCGGCGTCGCGCAAGGCGCGCGTCACGCCGCTGTATGATCGCCTGACGCAGCAGGGCGCGGTGCACGGCGAGGCGAATGGATGGGAGCGACCGAAGTGGTTTTCGCTCGACCGACGCGTCGAGACGATCGGCTTTCGTCACAGCAACGCGATGGAAGTGGTCGCGCAGGAATGCCGCGCGGTGCGCGAGCGCGTCGGCGTGCTCGACCTCTCCAGTTTCGCCAAGTACGAAATGCGCGGCGCCGACGCCGAGGCTTGCCTGAACCGCATCAGCGCCAACCGAATGCCGACGCGCGACGGCGGCATCGCGCTGACGCATTACCTCTCGGCGCAAGGCCGCATCATCGGCGAGTCGACCGTGACGCGCTTGCCCGACCGCTATTACATCCTCTCCGGCGCCGGTGCCGAAGACCGCGACTTCGACCTACTGACGCAAGGCGCGCGCGCCGGCGAGGACGTGTCGGTCGCCAACGTCACCGACGATTTCGGCGTGCTGGTGGTCGCCGGACCGAAGTCGCGCGAAACATTAAGCGCCTTGACCGACGCCGACTTAAGCAACGCCGCATTCCGCTGGCTGAGCGCGCAAGAGATCGTCGTCGCCAGCGTGCCGACGCGCGCGCTGCGAGTCAACTACGTCGGCGAACTCGGCTGGGAACTGCATTGCCCGATGGCGCGCCTCGCCGATTTATACGCAGCGGTGCACGACGCCGGACAAGCGCATGGCATCGCCGACTTCGGCACCTATGCGGTCGATTCGCTGCGCTTGGAAAAAGCCTACAAAGGCTGGGGCGCCGAACTCACCAACGAAATCACCCCGGTCGAAGCCGACATCGAAAGATTCTTCGCCGAGGGCAAGGACGACTTCATCGGCAAGCAAGCAACCCTCGCCGCGCGCGCCAACCTCACCGCGCCCGGCGTGCAGAAACTAGTGTACTTAGTGGTGCAACCCGGCGACTGCGACATCGCCGGCGGCGAACCGGTGTTCGTCAACGACGATTCCAAATCGCGCTCGCGCTCAACAGGCGCGCCAGTCGGCGTAACCACATCCGGCGGCTATGGCCACCACACCGCCACCAGCCTCGGCTTCGCCTACGTCGAAACCCAACACGCCGCGCCCGGCACCGAACTGCAAGTAGAACTGTTAGGCGATTTGCGCTCAGCAACGGTGACCGTTGAGCCGGTATGGGACGCACGGAATGAACGCCCACGAGGGTAATGCGGCTATTTTAGCAATCCAGACGAATCAAAACGTCGGATCAAAGTACGTTGAAACTCTGGAAGGGCTTTGATGACATTCTTCACCGAATTTTTCTTGGTGTTGAAAATGATCTCTCCAATGCTGCTTTCGCATCCGGTTTTGCCGGTGGGTTCTTTGAATGCATCTGGTAATGCTTTTTCTACCTCTTCTTTAAAAATCTCGCGGTATAAGTAAAGTCGGTCTTTCCTGTGCTCATGGAAATCGCTGTAGTAATTGCCGCCCAGTCGCCAAGCGCCGTGACGTAAACGCAGTTGATATCCCGCATCCAAGCGCCAGAAAATATATTCAGCGATGTCTTTCTGGTCGTATTTTCCAGTCGATTTATGCCAGTAAAATTGCGTCCATGTTCCCCCTATCTCTGTTTTATATATCAGCCTTTCATCATCCTCAATCGAGCCAAGTCGCCCTTCTTCTTGTTGCAGAACATATTCGACTTCCTCTTTGATGCTTCTCATAATTTCAAATTGCGCGTAGTTGTGCTTAAAAACTTTTTGATATTGATCCAGATTCCCATGGAAATCATGCGCTTGCGCCAATATAGAATCCATTTCTTTTTTCGTCTTTTCAATGTAGGCAAGATAATCCTTAAAAACATTGTTCGCGATATGGTCCCGATGCGCGCTAAGGAATTCCATGAATCCATCTAAATCCACAATGCCATACTCAAATCTCATGGCCTGATCCCGTTCATTCTCAAAAACATACCCTGTTTTGAAATATATTTTTCTGATGTCGTCCTCTTCAATGTCATCATCTCGCACCGCTTCGGCATACCGATCCAATTGGCCAGAATGCATTTGAGTCGCAGTTTTGTCTTCGATAATGAAAGATACTTTTTCTTTTTTGATTCGCGCTTGGAAATAAACATCGATTTTGTGGTGCTGCCTCCATGGAAATGTTTGGTTTTCGCCAGAATCTGTAAGCCCATTCACGTCCTCACGGTCTATTTTTCCGCCGGATTCACTGACCGTGGAGTTGTACAGGAAACGAATGAAATCCAAACCGAGATTCCTGTATGCGGCATCGCCGCAGTCTGAGCACGCAATAAGCCAGCACAAAAATGCATCTTGCGACAATTCGCTTGTTGCGTATTCGAAAATATTTGGAATATTTGCTGACCGGGTCACGTGATTTTGATTCATGAATATTTCCTAGAATTCCCCATCACTTCTCCGCCGACACATACACAATCCAACTCGGATCATCTTCACCCTTTTCGGTCGCAGTGTAGATGTCGTTGCCTTCGCCGGTTTCTTCGTCGGTGCCTTCCCAATACACGGTGGACTTGGCGAAGCCGGCTTCGGCTAGGGTTTCGCGGATTTCGGGCAGGGTCCAGATGCGCCAGTCATAGGAGAACGCGCGGCGCATCTTGGAGCCGTCGGGGAACTTGAAGTGGATGTGGCATTGCATCTCGTTGCTGATCGGGTTGAACTTGCGTTGCTCCCAGAGATAGGTGAAGTCGTCGTGCTTGGTCTTCTCCTTGGTCTCGCGC
>JBPCXC010000087.1:0-7109 GCA_051008875.1 bacterium | reverse complement strand
GTATCGACGATCGGGCAGCGTTCCTCGCCAACCACCCTGTGGTACCAATTCCAGGCCTCCGGGTTGATCGGCTCGCCGACGCTGCCGATGACGCGCAGACTTTCGCGGCTGTGTCGGGTGACGAACTCGTCGCCCTTGCCCATCAACCCGCGCAACGCGGTCGGCGAGGTGTAGAAGATGTTGACTTGATGCTTGTCGACCACTTGCCAGAACCTCCCGGCGTCGGGCCAAGTCGGCACGCCTTCGAACATCAACGTGGTCGCGCCGTTGGCGAGCGGACCATAGACGATGTAGGAATGGCCGGTGACCCAGCCGACGTCGGCGGTGCACCAGTAGATGTCGCCGTCGTGGTAGTCGAACACATACTTATGCGTGATCGCGGCGTATAACTGATAGCCGCCGGTGGTGTGCAGGATGCCCTTCGGCTTGCCGGTCGAGCCGGAGGTGTACAGGATGAACAGCGTGTCCTCGGCGTCCATCTCCTGCGCCGGGCAGTCGCTCGACGCGTCGCGCATCGCATCGTGATACCACACGTCGCGCTTGGGGTGGTGCGCGACTTTTGATCCGGTGCGTTGCACGACGATGGTGGTGTGCACCTTCGGGCAACCATCCAACGCTTGCTCGACATTTTCCTTCAGCGGAATCTTCTTGCCGCCGCGCAGTCCTTCGTCGGCGGTGATGACCACGCGGCAGTCGGAATCGAGGATGCGGTCGCGCAGTGCATCCGGCGAGAAGCCGCCGAACACCACCGAATGCACCGCGCCGATGCGCGCGCAGGCGAGCATCGCCACCGCCGCCTCGGGGATCATCGGCATGTAGATCGAGACTCGGTCGCCCTTTTTCACCCCGCGCGACTTCAGCACGTTGGCGAGTTTGCAAACCAACTCGAACAGTTGATTGTAGGTGATTGACTTCTGGACGTTCTCGCTGTCGCCTTCCCACGCGATCGCGACTTGCTCGCCGCGCAACGGAAGGTGGCGATCGACGCAGTTGTAGCACGCGTTCAACTTAGCCCCGACGAACCACTTGATCCGCGCGTCGTCGAAATCGACATCGCGCACCCGCGTCCACGGCTTGCTCCAACTAATCATCGCAACCGCCTGCTCGGCCCAGAATCCATCCGGGTCGTGCAGCGACCGCCGATACATCGCGCGATATTCGTCGCCGCTCAAATGCGCCCGCGCCGCGGCATCTTCGCTCACGCCATATCTCTTCTCCTCCGACATTGTTTCGCTCCGAGTTGTCTATATTGGTGGTTGATAAGTATGCCAAAAATCCGCGCGCGGTGTTGACCCGCCGATCGATTTGTGATAGGGTGTGCGCAATTGATTCTCCCCGCCCCATCGCTGATTCTTCCCTTCAGGTGAATGCAATGAAACGACTTTTCCCTTTTCTTTTTCCTTTCGTGTCGATGCTATTCGCGCTGGCTGTGACACTAGCCGCGCCGGCGGCGCGCGCCGCGTCGGAGATTTGCTTCGACAACACCAATGCCGGCGCGACCGTCAACTACTATGTTTATAACGACCAGGTCGGCGTCTATGGCAACTTCGAGCCGCCGAACAACATCTGGCAGTACCGCACCGAAGTGGAGGCCGATCCGATGCGATGCGTGTCGGTGAACGACTTGCGCGACATCAGCATCGGCGACCTCGTGGTCGGCGGCTATCAAGTCGAAGGCAAGCGCATCGGCGAGCACACCTTCACCTGCCCGGGCAAGGTGCGGGTGACGCCGAGCAAGTTGCACCGGGTGGTCTTCCGCATCACCGGCAGCACGATCTTCGACAGCAAGTGCGCGCGCGAAGCGGTCGCGCGCGGCGAGTTCATGCACGCCCCGCAGGCGGTCGTGCGCGCCGGTCGCGTTTGCTTCGACAACGCCAACCACGGCGCGATCGTGGACTATCATCTGCGCAACGGCGGCAAGTCGATTTGGAAATACACCGGCGAGCAAGCGTTGGAGCCGGAGCGTTGCGTTGATGTCGCCGACCTCAGCCATGACGACGCGCCGAACGGCGCCGAACTGGGCGCGACCCTCTTCGCGTTGGGCACAACCGACGACGGCTGGGTGCAGTGCCCATCGACCTTCATCGCCGACCGCAAGTCCAAGCACAAAATCAAGTTCACCGTCACCGGCAAGGTGGTATGGAACTACGGCTGCAAACGCACGACTCAAATTAAGTAGCAGCACCAAATAACCAGCGACAGCGACCGCAACTTGAACGGCAAGGACGCCGGCCGCCTCGCCGCAGTCATCCCTCCGCCGTGTTCGCGCGCGCTGTTGACGCGCCGATCGATTTGTGATAGGGTGCGCGCAATTGATTCTCCCCGACCCATCGCTGATTCCTCCATTCAGGTGAATGCAATGAAACGACTCTTCCTTTTTGCATCCATGCTATTCGCGCTGGCACTGACCGCGCCGGCGGCGCACGCCGCGTCGGAGATTTGCTTCGACAACTCCAATGTCGGCGCGACGGTCAACTACTATGTGTACAACAAGGATGTGCCCAACTTCACCCCGCGCAACAACATCTGGGAGTGGAAGACCGAAGTGTCGGCCGAGCCGATGCGATGCGTTTCGGTCAACGACCTGCGCATCGTCAAGCCCGGCGACTTCGTCGTCGGCGGCTATCAAGTCGAAGCCAAATACTTCGGCAAGCACACCTTCACTTGCCCGGGCGACGCGCGGGTGACGCCGAGCCGCTTGCAGCGGGTGGTCTTCCGCATCACCGGCAAGACCATCTGGGACACCAAATGCCAACGCGAAGTAGTCACCAGCGGCGAGTTCCTGCATAACGACAAAGCGATCGTGAAGGCGTCGCGCATCTGCTTCGACAACGCCAATCACGGCACGCTGGTCAACTATTTCCTCCATGCCGAGCAATCGGAAGTTTGGAGTTTTATCCGCGAACAAGCGTTGGAGCCCGAACGCTGCGTCAATATCGCCGATCTCGACGGCGTGCACCAAGGCGCCGAAATGTCCGCGGTCATCGGCTTCACCGTCCAAGGCGTCAAGTCCAAGAAGTGCCCGTCAACCGTGATCGCCGACCGCAACTCCAAGAACAAAGTCAAGTTCACCGCCACCGGCCATGTCATCTGGGCGATGAAGTGCGAACGCACCAATCATATTCACAAGTAGCAAACCGAAATCAGGATTGGGCAAGGATGCCTGATTTCGTGAGCGCGCCCTAAACCTCGCTACGCCCGCGCCAACGCCGTCGCCGCGGCGTTTCCCATCTCCGACGGATTCGGCGCGATGACGACGCCCGCCCCTTTCAACACCTCCACCTTCTCCGCCGCCGACTCGCCGAACGCCGACACGATCGCGCGATACGCCGCCTGCTCCGGGCTATACGCCAGTCCGCCGCGCGGCACCGGCACCTCGAAGCCTTGCAGCAATTCCTTCGCTTGGTATTCGTGGATGTTCATCGGCGATTCAATTTAAGCGGGCGCTGGCGCGTTGACGGCGGCGCGATTTTATGCTACCGTTCGCGGCGATTCAGTCCCGTCCAACATCAGCCGAAGCATGATGATGAAACGACTTATTCTCATCGGCGCGGTTCTTTTTGCTTCATCGATTCCAACCGCGCACGCCGTGTCCGAAGTTTGTTTTGAAAACGAAAACCACGGTGCGCTGGTCAACTACTATCTCTATAAAAAAGACGCCGCCGAATACACCCCGCGGCATAGCATCTGGGAATACAAACGCGAAACCCGAGCCGAGCCGCGACGCTGTGTTTCGGTGCACGACTTGCCGATCAAAATCGGCGACCGCCTGATCGCCGGCTACCAAGTCGAAGGCAAGCGCATCGGCAAGCACACCTTCGCTTGCCCGCGCGATATCGTCACCCAGTCGAGCAAGTTGGAACGCGCGTTGTTTCGCATCACCGGCGCGACGATTTGGAACACCAACTGCAATCGTTCGCGACAGCGCACCGGCGAGTTCTTGCACAACGACAAAGACGTCGTCGCCGCATCCGAGATTTGTTTCGACAACGACAACCACGGCGTGCTGCTGGACTATATCTTGGTGAAAGACCGCGGCAACGCGGTCGTTTGGCGCTCCGCCTACCAGCAAGCATTGATGCCGATGCGTTGCACGCGCTTGAAAACACTCCCGAATCTGAACAACGGCGAAAAATTGAAACCGGCTTTCAAGATACAAAGCATTGCCGACACCGTGATCGAACTTTGTCCAAGCGCCCCGATCACGGTTGACCACAACTCCAAAAACAAAGCGCTACTGCGCACCATCGGCTGGACCGCCTCCGATGTGGAATGCGTGCGCACGAATCATATCTCGAGCGCGAACGCGAAGTAATCGCTCGACGTAATCGCTGCTTGTTGTCGCCGGCGCGTTGACGCCGATGCGATTTTGTGCTATCGTTCGCGGACGAATTCAATCCCGTCCAACCCAACCGGTACATGATGATGAAACGACTTATCCTCATCGGCGCGATTCTTTTTTCTTCATCGATTCCAGCGGCGCACGCCGTGTCCGAGATTTGCTTCGACAACCTCAACGGCGGCGTGATCGTCAACTACTTCATCTGGAAAAAAGCCGACAAATATCCGCCGGGACGGAACATCTGGGAGTACAAACGCGAAACCAAGTCCGAGCCGCGGCGTTGTGTCTCGGTGAACGACTTGCCGATCAAAATCGGCGACCGCCTGGTCGCCGGCTACCAAATCGAAGGCAAGCGGTTCGGCAAGCACACGCACACTTGCCCGGACGATATCGTCACCCAAACGAAAAAGTTGGAGCGCGCGTTGTTTCGCATCGTCGGCGCGACGCTTTGGGACACCGGCTGCAAGCGTTCGCGGCATTGGACCGGCCAGTTTCTGCACAACGACAAAAGCGTCGTGAGCGCGTCGAGGATTTGCTTCGACAACGACAATCACGGCGCGTTTATAAACTATGTGGTGTTTCAGCCCGACAACACGCTGTGGGAGGCGCGAGACAATCAAGCCTTGTCGCCGCCGCGCTGCAAGCGGCTGGAGGAGTTCTACCAATTGAAAAACGGCGATAAAGTGAACGCTCGAATCGACGTGCAAGCCGCGCCCACTTGGCGACACGACGGTCGGAATTGCCCGAAGCAAGTCACGGTTGATTTCAACTCCAAAGTAACCGTGCTGTTCCGCGCCACCGGTTGGGCGACTTGGGATGTGAAATGCGTGCGGACGAATCATATCAATAGCGCGGACGTGAAGTAATCGCTCGACGCCATCGCCGATTGTCGCCGTCGTCGTCGCCGTTTGGATCGAGCGCGACGACGGCCGACCAATCAGGCGTCGTGCGCGGCGATCAAGTCCGCGATCGCGACCACGTTCTCCGCCATCCGCGCCGACGCGGCGTCGATCATCTTGCCGTCGAGTTGCGCCGCGCCCTGGCCGTGCGCGGCGGCCGACTCGAGCGCGGCGAGGATCGCCTTGGCGCGCGCGATCTCATCCGGCGGCGGCGAGAACACCTCGTTGGCGAGCGCGATCTGCGACGGATGGATCGCCCACTTGCCCTCCAGCCCGAGCGCGGCGGCGCGGCGCGCGGCGAGCGCGTACGACGCGGCGTCGTGGAAGTCGCCGAACGGCCCGTCGATCGCGCGCAAGCCGTATGCGCGGCACGCCACGGTCATGCGCGACAACGCGCCGTGCCACTGGTCGCCGGGATAGTCGGGGTTCAAGCCGCCGATGACCACGGTGCGCGCGCGGCAACTGGCGGCGTAGTCGGCGACGCCGAAATGCAACGCCTCCAATCTCGGCCGCGCGCGCGCGGCGACGGCGGCGATGGACTCGACATTCGCCATGCCGAGCGCGGTCTCGATCAACGCCTCCAGACCGATGCGACGCTCGAATCCCATCGCCTGCTCGATCTGATTGCACAACATCTCGACCGCATACAAGTCCGCCGGCACGCCGACCTTCGGCACCAACACGGTGTCGAGGCACCGACCGGCTTGCTCGATGACTTCGATCACGTCGCGGTACATGTACGGCGTGTCGAGTCCGTTGATGCGCACCGACACGGTCTTGCCGGCGGCGTTCCAGTCGATGTCGTTCAACGCTTGAATCACATTCGCGCGCGCCGCCAACTTGTCCGCCGGCGCGACCGCGTCCTCCAAGTCGAGGAAGACATAGTCCGCCGCGCTGGCGGCGGCCTTGTCGATCATGCCGGGATTGGAACCCGGCACCGCCAACTCGCTGCGCTGCAGACGGGTTTTGACCGGGCGATGGATGGTGTGGCTCATGGGCGTGCCGGATGATGGGCGGAAAAGCGGCGAAACAGAACGCGGATTAAGCAGCGCGCGGCGGGTTCGATGTTTGTGAAGTTTGCGACGCGTTCGATGATTGCGAATCTTGCGATGCTTGCGAACCTTCCGACTCGCGCAGACTCCGCTCCGCCGCGTCCACCGCCGCGCCGCGGTCGCAGCGATGGTCTTGCACCAGCAACGCTTGCTCGAGCGCATCGAGGCACAGCAGCACGTTGCGCTCGCTGCACGCATGACCCATCAAGCCGATGCGCCACACCGCGCCGGACAGCGCGCCGAGGCCGGCACCGATCTCCAGATGATGATCGCGCAACAGCGTCGCGCGCACTTGCGCCTGGTCGATTCCCGCCGGCACCTTGATCGCGTTCAGTTGCGGCAAGCGGTATTCCTCTTCGACTAAAAACGCAAGGTTGATCGCCTCGACGCCGGCGCGCAACGCGTGATGCATTCGCCGATGACGCGCCCACGCGTTCTCCAACCCCTCGCGCTTGACCGCCAGCAACGCTTCATGCAACGCATAGATCGCATTGACCGGCGCGGTGTGATGATAACTGCGACGGCCGTCGCCCCAATAGTCCATCACCAAGCGCAGGTCGAGGAACCAACTCGGCGGCTTGGCGCGGCGGCGATGAATCGCGTCGAGCGCGCGCGCGTTGAAACTGACCGGCGAGATTCCCGGCGGTGCCGAGAGGCATTTCTGCGAGCCCGAATAGATCGCGTCCACGCCCCACGCATCCACCTCCAGCGGAATGCCGGCGAGGCTGGTGACCGCATCGACGATGCTCAGCGCGCCGTGCTCGCGCGCCATCGCGCCGGGCGACGACCCGCGCGCCGGCCGCTGGTGGTGGGAGA
>JBPCXC010000086.1:0-7387 GCA_051008875.1 bacterium | reverse complement strand
GAGCGGACGATGATTCGGGCGGCGGCGACGGGCACATCGACCACGGCGTGAGCGCGAGCGGACGATGATTCGATCGGCGACATTGCTAAGTGCGGAATCGGAATCTGCGTTTGTGTATAATCCGCCCATTTCCGGCGAGGAGCATAATTCGATGAAGCGAGATCAACCGCCTGCGCGCGCCGTCGGCGCCGATGCTGTGGCTGTCTCTGGCGAGGCTGCGCTGGCGCGGACGCGAGCGTTTTCACCGAGACCGGCGTTGCGGCGGATGGCATTCGCGCTGCTGGCGTTGCCGGCGCAGGCGCTCGCCGACTGGGCGACCAACTTGCCGCGTGGCGTGTCCGAGATCAGCCGCGAGGTCTATGACATGCACATGATGGTGCTGTACATCTGCATCGCCATCGGCGTGGTGGTGTTCGGCGCGATGTTCATCAGCATCCTCAAGCACCGCAAGTCGCTCGGCGTCGCGCCGGCGACCTTCTCGCACAGCACGCTCGCCGAGGTCATCTGGACCATCATCCCGTTCGTGATCTTGGTGGCGATGGCGATTCCGGCGGCCAAGGCGCTGATCAAGATGGAGGACGCCGGCGGCGCCGAACTCACCGTCGAGGTCACCGGCCATCAATGGAAATGGGAATACGCATACCCCGAGCAAGGCATCCGCTTCTTCAGCAACCTCGACGAAAAAAGCCGCGAGGCGCGCGCGCTCAACTCCGGCGTGGATCCGTATTCGGTCGCCAACTACCTGCTCGAAGTGGACAAGCCGATGGTGCTGCCGGTCGGCGCCAAGGTGCGCTTCCTGCTGACTTCGAGCGACGTGCTGCACGCCTGGTGGGTGCCCGACTTCGCGGTCAAGAAGGACGCCATCCCCGGCTTCATCCGCGAGATGTGGACGGTGATCGATGAGCCCGGAACCTATCGCGGCCAATGCGCCGAACTGTGCGGCAAGGATCACGGCTTCATGCCGATCGTGGTCGAGGCGGTGCCGGCGGCGCAGTTCGAGCAATGGGTCGTCGCCGAGCAAGCCGCAGCCGTTGCCGAAGCCGACTCCGCCGAGCGCGAATGGACGCGCGACGAGTTGATCGCGCGCGGCGAAGCGACCTACGCCACCGCCTGCGTCGCCTGCCACCAAGCCAACGGCGCCGGCATCCCCGGCGTGTTCCCGACCATGCTCGGCGTGCATGAGAAGTTGAGTTTGGACGAGCACCTCGAGGTCGTGCTGAACGGCGTCCCCGCCACCGCGATGCAAGCCTTCGGCGCGCAACTGAGCGACGTGGACATGGCCGCGGTCATTACCTACGAGCGCAACGCCTGGGGCAACGACTCGGGCGAGATGATCCAACCAAGCGCGGTCAAGGCGGCGCGGTGATGAGGAAATTCGTTTTCCTGCACTACGGCTTCGAGCCGCCGACGCCGGAGATTATGGCGGCCTGGGGCAAATGGTTCGAGGCGATGAAAGATCACATCGCCGACATCGGCGGCCATTTCAGCCATGGCCGAGCGATTTCGCACGCTGGCGTCGAGGAGTTGCCATTGGGCCCCGACTCGATCACCGGCTTCACCATCGTGCGCGCCGAAAGCATCGACCACGCCGAGCGAATGGCGCGCACCAACCCGTACATATCGAGCATTCGAGTGTATGAATTGATGACACCGCAACCCCGCGAACCAAACCAATGAACGCCTACGCAACCACCGCCGATCACGCCCCGCGAGCGCAACGCTTGGGACAACGACTCGGGCGAGATGATCCAACCCAGCGCGGTCAAGGCGGTGCGGTGAACGACGCGACCGCGACTGAAACGCATCTATACTTACGCCGATGAGCACGCTTTCCATGGAAACCCACGAGTTCATCAAAGAACTCACCGAAGCAGGCTTGACCGAGCGCCAAGCCGAGGCCATTGCACGCCATCAAGCCCAAATCATCAATGATAATTTGGCGACCAAGAACGATCTTGAGTTGTTGAAAAAGGATTTGATTATCAAACTAGGCGTGATGTTCCTAGCCGGCTGGGTCGCCGCGATCGGCATTATTCTCGGCGTGATCTCGATGATGCTGAAATAAACCGCCACCACGACGACGAAAATGCGACGATGAAAATGCAGCATTGCCATTCCTGCGCGGTGCCGCTCGGCATGCCCGGAGTCGCCGGGCCAGTCGAGAACTACTGCAAGCATTGCGTCGACGACGACGGCAAGGTCAAGTCGCGCGACACCGTTTTCGGATACATGAAAATGTGGATGAAGATGTGGCAGCCGCCAATGAGCGACGCCGAACTCGAACGCCGCGCGCGCGATTACATGAAGGCGATGCCGCATTGGGCGGAGGATTAAAGCGATGAAAACAAAATGCATTATCACATTTTTGTTGTGCGCCTTGCTGACCGGATGCGCTACGACGGAAAACTACCGAGAAGTATTAAATTCATGGGTTGGGAAACCCGAAACAGACCTTGTCAGAACGTGGGGCGTACCAGCGAACGTGTATGACTCTGGCGCTTCACGGTTCATATCCTATGAAACCGCAAGGAATATCCATATTCCCGGCACTACGCCGACTTACACCACGACATTCATTGGCAATACCGCTCATACCACAAGTACTGGCGGAACCTCCGCTAGGAATTTCTCCAAAGCATGTGCTACTACTTTTGAGGTCCGGAATGGAGTGATTGTTTCATGGAACTTCAAAGGGAATGATTGCAAAGCATATAGCCCGGATTGATTCGCCAAACAAATCGCTTATTTCTTATCATCTAATTCTGGAAATTTTGAGAAAGATCGCATGAACGCCTACGCCACCACCGCCGATCACGCCGGCCATGACGACGATCACCACGGGCCTGCGCCGGGGTTGATGCGTTGGGTCACGACCACCAACCACAAGGACATCGGCACTTTGTATTTGTGGTTTTCGCTGATCATGTTCTTCATCGGCGGCTTCATGGCGCTCATCATTCGCGCCGAGTTGTTCCAGCCCGGGCTGCAGATCGTCGATCCGCATTTCTTCAATCAGATGACCACGATGCACGCGCTGGTGATGATCTTCGGCGTGGTCATGCCGGCGTTCGTCGGGCTGGCGAACTGGATGGTGCCGATCATGATCGGCGCGCCCGACATGGCGCTGCCGCGGATGAACAACTGGAGTTTCTGGATCCTGCCGTTCGCCTTCTCGATGATGCTGGCGACGCTGTTCATGCCCGGCGGCGGGCCGGCGGCGGGGTGGACGCTGTATCCGCCGCTGTCGCTGCAAGGCGGCGACAGCTTCCCGTTCGTGATCTTCTCGATCCATATGCTCGGCGCGTCGAGCATCATGGGCGCGATCAACATCGTCGCCACCATCATGAACCTGCGCGCGCCGGGCATGACCTACATGAAGATGCCGTTGTTCGTGTGGACTTGGTTCATCACCGCGTACCTGCTGATCGCGGTGATGCCGGTGCTCGCCGGCGCGGTCACCATGCTGCTGACCGACAAGTTCTTCGCCACCAGTTTCTTCAGCGCGGCCGGCGGCGGCGACCCGGTGATGTTCCAGCACATCTTCTGGTTCTTCGGCCACCCCGAGGTGTACATCCTGATCCTGCCGTCGTTCGGCTTGATCTCCGAGATCATCCCGACCTTCTCGCGCAAGCCGCTGTTCGGCTACGCCTCGATGGTGTACGCGACCTCGTCGATCGCCTTCCTGTCGTTCATCGTCTGGGCGCACCACATGTTCACCGTCGGCATGCCGCTGGTCGGCGAGTTGTTCTTCATGTTCGCCACCATGCTGATCGCGGTGCCGACCGGCGTCAAGGTGTTCAACTGGGTCTCGACCATGTGGCGCGGCGCGCTGACCTTCGAGACGCCGATGCTGTTCGCGCTCGGCTTCGTGGTGATGTTCACCATCGGCGGCTTCTCCGGGCTGATGCTGGCGATGACGCCGATCGACTTCCAGTACCACGACACCTATTTCGTGGTCGCCCACTTCCACTACGTGCTGGTGCCGGGCGCGATCTTCGGTATCGTCGCCGGGGTGTACTACTGGCTGCCGAAATGGACCGGCAACTACTACAACGAGACGCTCGGCAAATGGCATTTCTGGCTGTCCACCGTGTTCGTCAACGTGCTGTTCTTCCCGATGCACTTCGTCGGCCTCGCCGGAATGCCGCGGCGCATCCCCGACTACGCGGTGCAGTTCGCCGACTTCAACGCCATCTCCACCGTCGGCGCGTTCGGCTTCGGCTTCGCGCAAATCCTGCTGCTGGTGTTGGTGGTGCAATGCATCCGCGGCGGCGAAA
This sequence comes from bacterium, assembly GCA_051008875.1. Taxonomy (GTDB): domain Bacteria; phylum Pseudomonadota; class Gammaproteobacteria; order Arenicellales; family Poriferihabitantaceae; genus JAHRAW01. Next base: position 3,110 of record JBPCXC010000086.1, on the reverse strand, counting down.
AAGCCACCGACCGGGTGTGGGACGGCGCGCACGGACTGGAATGGACGCTGCCCTCGCCGCCGCCGTACCACTCGTTCTCGCCGCAACCGGTGATCAAGTGATTACCGCGATGAAGCCATCGGTCAAGTGCACCGTGATCGCGCTGTTCGCGGTCGTCGCCGCGCTGTACTTCGGCTTCATGCTGATGACCGCGCTCGCCGCTTAGACTTGCGCCATGCCGCCCGCCGCCAAATGGATCACCGAGGTTGACGATGTCCCCGCCTTCGTCATCAAGTGGGTCGCGTCGGTGCTGCAGATCATCGGCTACACCCTCACCGGCCTCGGCTGGACGCCGTGGAACGTGTATCTGTTCTTCTTCGGCATCATCGGCTGGTTCGTGGTCGGCGTGCGCTGGAACGACCGCGCGCTGATGCTGGTGCATCTGGTCGCGTTCGTCGGGCTCATCGGCGGCCACATTTCGCGATGACCCTTCTTTCGCCACCCGCGTTTCGCCATCCGCGTTTCGACATGAGCGTCTCGGCATGAACAAACGCATCGCCATGCTGTTCGTGATCCCGCCGCTGATGTTCGGCTTCGGCTATTTGATGGTGCCGATCTACAACGTGTTCTGCGACCTCACCGGCTTGAACGGCAAGACCGGCGAGATCGCCGCCGCCGAGGCGGCGCGCATCGAGCCCGACGCGTCGCGGCTGATCACGGTCGAGTTCATGGCGAATCGCAACCAGGACATCGCGCTCGACTTCGCGCCGTCGCAGCGCACGGTGAGCGCGCATCCGGGGCAGCGATACCGCGCGGTCTATCGCGCGCGCAACCGGCTCGAGCGCGCGATGGTCGGGCAAGCCACGCCGAGCGTGTCGCCGTCGCGCGCGGCGCGCTACTTCAACAAGGTCGAATGCTTCTGCTTCGGCCGCCAGCCATTCGCCGCCGGCGAGGCGCGCGACCTGCCGCTGGAGTTCGTCATCGACCCCGACCTGCCGCGCGACATCGACACCATCACCTTGTCGTACACCTTCTTCGAAATCGACGCCCCCGACGCCGGCGAAGACGCGCACGACCACGCAACCCACGACCACGCCGCGCACGACCACGCCACCGACGCGGACGCGGCGCGCACTGAAACCCTATAGCGAAACATTGACGAGGCATTGCCATGACACAGGCCGCAGACGATTCCTATTACGTCCCGCACACCGCGCGCTGGCCGCTGGTCGGCTCGGTCGGGCTGACCTTGCTGTTCGTCGGCTTCGCCTGGAGCCTGAACGGCTCGTCGCACGGCGACGATCTGATGTGGGCCGGGCTTGCGGTGATGATCGTGATGCTGGTCGGCTGGTTCGGCACGGTGGTCGGCGAGAGCGAGCGCGGCACCTACAAGTCGTGGGAGGACAAGTCGTTCCGCCTCGGCATGGCGTGGTTCATCTTCTCCGAGGTGATGTTCTTCGCCGCCTTCTTCGGCGCGCTGTTCTACGCGCGCACGCTGTCGGTGCCGTGGCTGCTCGGCGAGGGCGACGGCGCGCACACCCATCGCCTGCTGTGGAGCGCCTACACCGAGCTGTGGCCGACCAACGGCCCCGGCGATCTCGGCGACAGCGACTTCCGCATGGGCTGGTGGCCGCTGCCGTTCATCAACACCGCGATCCTGCTGACCTCCGGGCTGACCGTCACCTGGGCGCATCACGGCATCAAGACCAACCACCGCGGCCAGATCATCCTCGGCTTGGCGCTCACCGTCGCGCTCGGCTTCGGCTTCGTCTTCCTGCAAGCGGTCGAATACAAGGAGGCGTATCACGAAGGCCTGAAACTCACCAGCGGCATCTACGGCTCGACCTTCTACATGCTGACCGGCTTCCACGGCATGCATGTCACCCTCGGCGCGATCATGCTGACGGTGATGCTGGCGCGCGCGATCCGCGGCCACTTCACCCCCGGCCGCCACTTCGCCTTCGAGGCGGCGGCGTGGTATTGGCACTTCGTCGACGTGGTCTGGCTCGGGCTGTTTTTGTTCGTCTATATTTTGTGACTTAGAGCGCGGCGCCGCTTTGCCGCGACGGCGAATGTCCGCCACCTTCGACACCGCCGCCACCTTCGACACCGCCGCCGATTCGGAGCGGCAGTCCAAACTGCGCGCCGCGGCGACCGCGCTCGCCGACGACCAGATCGCGCCGCGCGCGGCCGAGGTCGATCGCAGCGAGCAATACCCGTGGGATAACGTCGCGCGCCTGACCGAAGCCGGCTTCATGGGCATGACCATCCCGCGCGAATACGGCGGGCGCGGGCTCGGCTACGACGACGCGGTGGTGGTGATCGAAGCCATCGCGCGCGCCTGCGGCACCAGCGCGCGCATCGTGGTCGAAGCCAACATGGGCGCGATCGGCGCGATCATGCGCTACGGCTCGGCGGCGCAGAAGCAACTCGCGGCGGAGTTGGTGCTCGGCGGCGACAAGCCGGCGATCTGCATCACCGAGCCGCTCGCCGGCAGCGCCGCCACCGAGATGACCACCACCGCGGTCCGCCGCGGCGACCGCTATGTGATCAACGGCAAGAAACATTGGATCACCGGCGGCGGCGTGTCCAAACTGCATCTGATCTTCGCCCGCGTTGACCACGGCGACGGCGGGATCGCCGCCTTCATAGCGTTGCGCGACACGCCCGGATTAATCATCGGCGCGCGCGAGCCGGCGATGGGCTTGCGCGGCATGCCCGAGACCGAGATCATCTTCGAGGACTTGGAAGTGCCCGCGGAGATGGCGTTGATTCCATCCGACACCACGACGAATACGGCGGCGAACACCACAGCGCGCCGAGCAACGCGCGGCTTCGCGCGACTGATGCGCGCCTACAACGCGCAGCGCGTCGGTGCCGCCGCGGTCGCGCTCGGCATCGCCCAGGGCGCGTATGAGCACGCCCTCGCCTACGCCAAGCAGCGCCGGCAATTCGGCCGCCCGATCGCCGAGTTCCAGGGACTGCAATGGATGCTCGCCGACATGTCGATCGGCTTGTCGGAGTCGCGCGCGCTGGTGTGCGATGCGGTCGCACGCGACACCACCAACACCAACAACCTCCCCCACCTTTTCGCCCCAGCACAAAAAAAAACCCCCCCCCCCCAAACCACA
>JBPCXC010000085.1:0-5451 GCA_051008875.1 bacterium | reverse complement strand
GCGGCCGTTTTGGACGGTGCGGTCGAGGCGCGCGATGCCTTCGGGCTTGTAGCCGTTCAAGTCGTCCGAGTTGCCTTGTCCCGATTGCGCGCCGGCTTCCATCAGCGCGTCGAACAATGGGTTGTCGAGCGCGCCGCGGGTCACGCCGAGCGGTCCGGCGCCGCCGCGCCAGTCGTTCTCGCCGCGGTCGGATGATTCGCATCGCTTGAAGTACGGCAGGCAGTCGCGGTATCTCCACCGCGGCAAGTTGAACTGCGCCGCCCAGCGATCGTAGTCGAGCGGGTGGCCGCGCATGTACACCATCGCGTTGATCGACGACGAGCCGCCGACCACTTTGCCGCGCGGCAGTTCGATGCGGCGTCCGTCGCAACCCGCTTCGGCTTCGGCGGCGTAGTTCCAGTTGATGCTCGGGTCTTTGTACACGCTGTACACGCCGGCGGGAATGTGGATCAGCAGTTTGCGATCCATCGGTCCGGCCTCGAGCAGCAGCACCGAGTCGGCGCCGCTCTCGGACAGCCGATTGGCGAGCACGCAGCCGGCCGAGCCCGCGCCGAGGATGATGTAGTCCCACGCCTGCCGCTCGCGCTTGCTCATGTAGCGATTGTAGCGACAATTTAAGCGGTGATTGCGGCGACGATTTCAGCGACGATTGCGCAGCGTGCTCGCCGCGTCGCTCGCCGATCCGCGCGCTTGAATATCCGCGTCGCAAGCCCCATTTATGCAGCATGGCAAACTCCCGAAACCTCGATCATCCGCGCCGCGCCGATGCGTCTGGATAAACTCACCGCGAAGTTCCAGTTGGCGCTCGCCGACGCGCAGAGCCTCGCGCTCGGTCGCAATCATCAGTTCATCGAGCCGCTGCATTTGATGCTGGCGATGCTCGATCAGGACGGCGGCAGCGTGCGCCATCTGCTGGCGCAGGGCGATGTCAATGTCAATCGCCTGCGCTCGGCGCTCGGCGACGCGCTCGATCGCCTGTCGCAGGTGGACGGCGGCGACGGCGAGTTGCATTTGTCCAACGCGCTCGGAAAACTGCTCAACCGCGCCGACCAGCAGGCGCAGGCGCGCAAGGATCAATACATCGCCAGCGAGTTGTTCGTGCTCGCCGCGCTCGATGATTCCGGCGCGCTCGGCAAGATTCTGCGCGACGCCGGCGCGTCCAAGAACGGCATCGAAAAAGCCATCGAGACGATGCGCGGCGGGCAGAGCGTGGACGATCCCAACGCCGAGGAGCAACGCCAGGCGCTGGAGAAATACACCATCGATGTGACCGAGCGCGCCGAGCAGGGCAAACTCGATCCGGTGATCGGGCGCGACGACGAGATCCGCCGCGCGATCCAAGTGCTGCAGCGGCGCACCAAGAACAACCCGGTGCTGATCGGCGCGCCCGGGGTCGGCAAGACCGCGATCATCGAAGGGCTGGCGCAGCGCATCGTCAATGGCGAAGTGCCGGACGGCATTAAGAGCAAGCGCGTGCTGTCGCTCGACTTGGGCGCGCTGCTCGCTGGCGCGAAATACCGCGGCGAGTTCGAGGAGCGACTCAAGGCGGTGCTCAACGACATCGCCAAGCAGGAGGGGCGCATCATCTTGTTCATCGACGAATTGCACACCATGGTCGGCGCCGGCGCCGCCGAGGGCGCGATGGACGCCGGCAATATGCTCAAGCCGGCGTTGGCGCGCGGCGAGTTGCACTGCGTCGGCGCGACCACGCTGGACGAATACCGCAAGCACATCGAAAAGGACGCCGCGCTCGAGCGGCGATTCCAGAAGGTGTTGGTGAACGAGCCCAGCGTGGAGGACGCGATCGCGATTCTGCGCGGCTTGAAGGAGCGCTACGAAGTGCATCACGGCGTCGACATCACCGACCCGGCGATCGTCGCCGCCGCGACTCTGTCGCATCGCTACATCACCGACCGCAACCTGCCCGACAAGGCGATCGACTTGGTGGACGAAGCCGCCAGCCGCATCCGCATGGAGATCGACTCCAAGCCGGAGGCGATGGATCGACTCGAGCGGCGGCTGATCCAACTCAAGATCGAGCGCGAGGCGTTGAACAAGGAGAGCGACGACGCGTCGGTCAAGCGGCGCGAGGACTTGCATGAACAGATTGCCAAACTGGAGCGCGAATACGCCGACTTGGATGAGATTTGGAGCGCGGAGAAGTCGGCGGTGCAGGGCAGTCAGCACATCAAGGAGGCGTTGGAGCGCGCCCGCACCGAACTCGAGGCGGCGCGCCGCGCCGGCGACTTGACGCGGATGTCGGAACTGCAATACGGCCGCATCCCCGAACTCGAAAAGCAACTCGAGAGCGCCGGCCAAGCCGAGCGTCAGGAGATGAAACTGCTGCGCAATCGCGTCAATGAAGATGAGATCGCCGAAGTGGTGTCGAGTTGGACCGGCATTCCGGTGGCGAAGATGCTCGAGGGCGAGAAGGACAAACTGCTGCGCATGGAGGAGAGTCTGCATCGCCGCGTGGTCGGGCAGGACGAGGCTGTCGTCGCGGTCGCCAACGCCATCCGCCGATCGCGCGCCGGGCTGTCGGATCCGAATCGACCATATGGATCGTTCCTGTTCCTCGGACCGACCGGCGTCGGCAAGACCGAACTGACCAAGGCGGTCGCCGAGTTCCTGTTCGACTCGGAGCAGTCGATGATCCGCGTCGACATGTCCGAGTTCATGGAGAAGCATTCGGTCGCGCGGCTGATCGGCGCGCCGCCGGGCTATGTCGGCTACGAGGAGGGCGGCCATCTGACCGAGGCGGTGCGTCGCCGGCCGTATTCGGTGATCCTGCTCGACGAGGTCGAGAAAGCGCACGCCGACGTGTTCAACGTGCTGCTGCAAGTGCTCGACGACGGTCGCCTGACCGACGGCCAGGGACGCACCGTGGACTTCCGCAACACCGTGATCATCATGACCTCGAACTTGGGCTCGCAGATGATCCAAGAGATGAGCGGCGGCGACTACGGCGCGCTGAAGCGCGCGGTGCTCGACGCGGTCGCCGGCCATTTCCGCCCGGAGTTCATCAACCGCATCGACGACCAAGTGGTGTTCCGCCCGCTGCAGCAAGATCAGATCAAGCGCATCGCCGGCATCCAACTCGACTACCTGCGCGCGCGCCTGGCGCAACGCGACTTGCACCTTGCGATCACCGACCCGGCGCTGGCGCGGCTGGCCGAAGCCGGCTTCGACCCGGTGTTCGGCGCGCGCCCGCTGAAGCGCGCGATTCAAACCGAAATCGAAAACCCGCTGGCGCAGCGAATCCTGCAAGGCGACTTCCTGCCCGGCGACGAAATCAAAGTCGCGTATCGGGGCGGGTCGTTCGTGTTCGACTGATTCGCCGGAATCTAGTTGTCCAGGGATGGCGATCTTCAATCTGGCGGGGCGGCGTGAGCAAACCGCGCGATTTCGCGCGCATCAAAAGCAAGCAAGCCTTCGGCTTGCCTCACTTGCGTTCGCGAGTGTGGATTCCCGCTTAAAAGACTGCGGGAATGACGGTGAAGAGGGTGTTTGTTTACTGGTGTAGCGCGCCCGCAGTGCGCGCTCACTTCGGCGTGGCGATGCGAACAAGCCAAGCGATTCTCGCTCACATCAAAATCAAACGGACATTCAGCCGAGAGTGGTGAAGCAGCGCGCGCATCTCATCAAGTCCGCGCCGCCGCCCAGATGCTTACCGTTTTCACGCCTGCGGCTTTGAGTGCGCGGGCGGCTTCGTTGGCGGTGCTGCCGCTGGTGACGACGTCGTCCACCAGCGCGATGTGCGCGATCGCGTTCGCCTTCGCCTTCGTGTTCGCTTGGAATGCGCCTTTGACATTCTTCGCGCGCGCGCTTTTGCTGAGGCCGGTTTGCGGGATGGTGTGTTTGATGCGCGCGAGCAGGGCGTGATCGACTTCGATGCCGAGTTCGTCGCCGATGCTGCGCGCGACTTCGAGCGACTGGTTGAAGCCGCGTTGGCGCAGGCGCTTGCGGTGCAGCGGGATCGGCACCAGCACCGCCGGCATCTCGCGCGAGTCGTTCCACACCCGCGTGCAGATCATCGCCGCTAAGTCGTGCGCGTGGCGCAGTTGGCCGCGGTATTTCAGCGCCTTGATCTGCGCCGACACCGGCTCGCTGTACTTGAACGGGATCACCGCGCGGTCGTAATATCGTCGTCCTGATTGGCATTCGCCGCACACGCCCGCTTGATGCAGCTCCATCCCGCAGACTTCGCAGCCGACCACGATCCACGGCAGCAGTTCCCGGCAGTCGGGGCAGAAGCCGTTGCCGCGCGCGGCGCAGATCGGGCAACGCCGCGGCAGCAGCGCGTCGAGCAGCCATGTCAGCGGCGCGCGCCACGCGCCGCTGGCGTTGCGCGCGGAAACGAGTGCGAGCGCGCGATGTTTCATCTTCATTCCATTGCCTCTTGAGCGGACACGCTATTGGAACTCGATCTCGACCAAATCGCAAGCGCCCGCGCGCGCCGTCACGCCGCATCCGGCGGGATGGACTATCTGCTCGGCCGCGTCCGGTGCGAACTGGCGCGGCGTTGGAATATGCATGCGGAACAGAAGCATGCGGCGAACAGCAGCGCGACGAACAGCCGCATATTGCTGCTCGACTTCGCCGATGCCGACTGGCGGATGCAACTTGGCGATGCTGAGATTGAACGTCGCTCCGCGTTCGACGCGCACGATGATTCCGCCGCGGATGCGCCGATGCGTTTCGACGACGCCGCGTTCGACGGCGTGATCATGTGCCTGCAGCCGGCGTGGCTGGCGTGGCCGGCGTTGCTGGTGCAGGCGGCGCGCGCGTTGCGGCCGGGCGGCGCGCTGCTGTTTTGCACCTTCGGCCCCGACACGCTGGCGCAAGTGCGTTGGGCGTGGAGTCAAGCAGACGAGTTGGCGCATGTTCATCCGTTCATTGATATGCATTGGATTGGCGATCGCTTGCTCGATTCCAACTTCGTTCGTCCGGTGATGGATGTCGATCGGGTCGCGGTCGAATACGCCGACGCCGATGCGTTGTATGCCGACTTGCGCGCCGAGGGCTTCGTCAACATCCTGTCGCAGCGGCGCAAGACTCTGACCGGCAAGCATCGTTTCGCGCGCGCGACTCGCGCGTTGGAAAACTTGCGCGCGCCCGGCGCGCCGTTGGCGATCACGTATGAGTTGATCTACGGCATCGCCGCCGCGCCGCCACCGTCGTCGTTGCGCGTGCGCGTGACGCCTGCCTAGTCGCCTATCTAGTCGCGTTCGGATTCAACTTCTCTTCAATCTGCTTCAACCGCGCGGCGATGCTTTGATGCAGATAGCCGTCCTCCGCGCCGGCTTCGCGCAACGCGAGTTTGAGCGACGCGGCGGCGGCGAGATAGTCGCCGAGGGCGGCGTAGTATTCGGCGTTGGCTTGATGCGCCTCGGCGGCGAGTCCGAGTTTGACGTTGCTGCGCGACAGCAGCGGATACAACGTGAACAAGTC
>JBPCXC010000084.1:0-4465 GCA_051008875.1 bacterium | reverse complement strand
GCTCGGACGCGACGCGCGCGCGGCGACGACAACGGACGCGGACGCGGGGATTGACTATGACGTCGAGCGCTTCGCCTCGTTTGGCGTCGGCGCCGACGGCCGCAAGTATCGCCTCGACGCCGCGCGGCTGGAGCACTATCCGGCCGACGGCGGCGCGCGCCTGCATCGCCCGCGCATCGTGCAATACGACTTAACCGGCGCGACGCGACGCATCCGCGCCGACTCCGGCTGGCTGCGCAACGACGGCGCCGAAGCCATCCTCACCGGCAACGTCCACGTCCACGAAAACGCTGCCGCTGCATCGGTGGCGCGTTCGCAGCGGATGTTGATTCGCCTGAAATGATTCACGACTCAACCCTTAACTGCGTCCGCTTTTGCGCCGTGTTGATGTTTGCGTTCACATGTGGCGTCGCCGCCGAAGATGAACCAACGACGTTGGAGGCGGACGACTTCACCTTTGATCTCGACACCGGCGTGCGCATCTATCGCGGCGATGTCGCCTTCCGACAGGGCGACTTCCATCTCGACTGCGACGAGTTGGCGACCTATCACGACGCCGACGGCGGCCTCGACAAGGGCGTCTGCCGCGGCGCGCCCGGGCGGTTCGCGCAACGCCCCGACAGCAGCGGCGACGAAGTGCGCGGACGCGCGCGCACGATCACGCTGGACAATCGCGCCAAGATCGTCGTGCTCGAGCGCGAAGCCGAGATCGAGCACGGCGGCAACCGCATCCAAGGCGAGCGCATCACCTATGATCTCGCCAGCCGCAAACTGCGCGCCGGCGCCGACGGCGAAAGCCGCGCGCGGATGATCGTGCAGCCGCGCCCGAACGAAGTCGAGGGCGAATGAAAGCCGCCGAAGACGCGATGACGCCGGACGCGCGCGTTGCGTCGGATACGCGCGTTGCATCGGATACACGCACCGCGCCTGATTCGCACACCACACCAAACCCACACACCACACCATCCAAGTCCCTTCGCGCCAACGCGCTGGTCAAGCGATATGGGCGCGCGTTGATTGTCGATCGCGTTGATTTGGCGGTGGCGGGCGCCGAGGTGATCGGGTTGCTGGGCGCGAACGGCGCCGGCAAGACCACTTGCTTCAACATGATCATCGGGCTAGTGCGCGCCAACGCCGGCGCGATCGTGCTCGACGGCGAGGACATCACCGCGCTGCCGATGCACGCGCGCGCGCGCAAGGGCATCGGCTATCTGCCGCAGGAGCATTCGGTGTTCCGCAAACTCACCGCCGAGCAAAACCTGCTCGCCGTACTCGAGGCCGACGGGCGGCGCGACGCGAACGAGCGCGCCGAGACCTGCGCCGCGCTGCTCGACGAGTTCGGCATCGCGCACTTGCGCGACCGGCGCGCGCTGCAACTCTCCGGCGGCGAGCAGCGGCGCGTCGAGATCGCCCGCGCGCTCGCGCTCGACCCGGCGTTCATCCTGCTCGACGAGCCGTTCGCCGGCATCGACCCGCTGGCGGTGCGCGACATCCAGCACATCATCCGCCTGCTGAAGCGGCGCGGCATCGGCGTGCTGATCACCGACCACAACGTGCGCGAGACGCTCGGCATCTGCGACCGCGCATACATCCTGCATCGCGGCCGTGTGCTGGTCGCCGGCGCGCCGGCGGAGATCATGGCCGACCCGCAGGCGCGCGAAGCCTATCTCGGCCACGACTTCCGCATGTGACCGACGCGCCGGCGGCGGCGGGCGATTTTCGCTACAATCAAGCAAAAACAACATCGCCAGCAATCAGCGAAACAACCAGCAACGCGATCGGCGAAGCAACCAGCGAACGACATCCATCAACAACCTTTCGGAGGCATTATGCAACTATCCATCAGCGGGCAGCACATGGAGATCACTCCGGCACTGCACGACCACGTCGCTGGCAAGGTGGAGAAGATCATGCGCCATTTCGATCATGTCACGCGCACCGACGTGGTGCTGCATGTGGAGAAGACGCGCCACATGGCGGAGGCGACCATCAACGCCAAGGGGGCGACGCTGCACGCCTCCGGCATCGCCGACGACATGTATGCGGCGATCGATTCGATGGTCGGCAAACTCGACCGGCAAGTAATCAAGCACAAGGAGAAACTCGCCGACCATCATCGCAGCGACGGATCGCTCAAGCAGATGCGCAAATGAACTCGCCGGCAATCGACGCTAGGCGCGACGCGGGCGACGGCGGCGCAACACCGGCGCCTGTGATCGGCGACTTCCTCGCCGACCATCGCGTGATGGTCGACCTCGAAGTCGCCAGCCGCAAGCGGCTGCTCGAGCAGATGGCGAAACTGCTGGCGCCGGCGCAAAACGGCGACGACGCCAACGCCGACGACGATCCATGCGTGGACTCGGTGCTACGCGCGTTGATCCAGCGCGAGAAACTCGGCTCCACCGGCATCGGCGACGGCATTGCTCTGCCGCATGCTCGCATCGCCGGACTGGCCGAGCCGATGATAGCGGTGGCGCGGCTCAAGCGCGCGATTCCTTACGACGCGCAAGATGGCGCGCCGGTGTGGCTGGCGGTGTGCCTGCTGGCGCCGGCGCAAAACGGCGCCGACGACAACGCGATCCACTTGCAACTGCTCGCCGCGCTCGCCAAGCGCTTCGGCGCGCCGGGGTTTCTCGAGCGGCTACGCAACGCGCCAAGCGCGGCGGACTTGGCCGCGCAGTTCCGGCAATGAACGCGCGCCCGGCCGCGCCTTTCCGGCCGGATTTGTTTTCCCGGTCACGCCTCACCGTTTCGCGCATCGCCGTTTCGCGCATCGCCGCCGCACCGACATGATCATCGTCAGCGGCTTGTCCGGGTCGGGCAAGAGCGTCGCGTTGCAGTCGTTGGAGGACGTCGGCTATTACTGCATCGACAACTTGCCGTCGGTGTTGCTGGCGGAGTTCGCGCATCATCTCGCGCAGGCGCGCGACGCCGCCGCGGCGCCGGCCGCGGTCGGCATCGACTCGCGCAACCAGGGATTCCTGCTCGCGCTCGACGAGGTGCTGAACGAGTTGGCGCAACGCGAGCGCGCCTGCCGCATCTTGTTCCTGCAAGCCGACGAGTCCGCGTTGCTGCGAAGATACAGCGAGACGCGGCGCAAGCATCCGCTGACCGACTCGCACACTCCGCTGGTCGAAGGCATTCACCAGGAGCGGCTGCTGCTCGAGCCGCTGCACGACCGCGCCGAGCGCGTCATCGACACCACCGACACCACGCCGCATGAACTGCGCTGGCTGGTGCGCGACTTCGCCAGTGCCGGCGACGGCGCGTCGGCCGGACCGTTGTTCGTGCTCGAGTCGTTCGGCTTCAAGTTCGGCGCGCCGCGCGAAGCCGACTTCGTGTTCGACGTGCGCTGCCTGCCGAACCCGCACTGGGAGGCGTCGCTGCGCGCGCTGACCGGACGCGACCGCGCGGTCGCCGACTACCTCGGCGCGGACGACTCGGTGCGGCGGATGGTGGACGAGATCCACGCCTTCCTCGCCAACTGGCTGCCGGGCTTCGCCGCCGGCAACCGCAGTTATGTCACCGTCGCCATCGGCTGCACCGGCGGACGGCACCGCTCGGTGTACGTGGTCGAGCAAGTGCGCGCGCGCTTCGCCGAGCGCGGCGCCGCGGTGCAGGCGCGCCACCGCGAGTTGTCGAAATGAACGCGTCGGCGCGCGTCGAGCGGCGCATTAAGGTGATCAACAAACTCGGCCTGCACGCGCGCGCCGCGGCGAAGTTGGCGAAACTCGCCGCCGGATTCGGCTGCCGCGTAGAACTGCGCCGCGCCGAGCAAGTCGCCGACGCCAAGAGCATCATGGGCGTGATGACGCTGGCGGCGACGCAAGGCAGCGAAATCACGCTGGTCGCGCACGGCGCCGACGCCGAGCGCGCCGCGGCGGCGGTGTGCGCGTTGTTCGCCGATTGTTTCGGCGAGGGCGAATGATGTTCACCTTGCACGCCACCGTGTCGGCGGTGCGCGCGTTGTTCGCCCGCAACAGCCTTCGGCGAAGACGAGTGATGTTCGCCCTTGCACCTCACCACCGTCGGCGATGTGCGCGTTGTTCGCCCGCAACGGCTTTCGGCGAAGGCGAGTGATGTTCACTCTGCACGCCACCGGCGTCGGCGGCGGCATCGCCATCGGGCCGGCGCGCATCATCCGTCGCGCGCGGCGCGAGACGCCCGAGTTCGCGGTCGCCGACGCGCAGATCGACGCCGAGGTCGCGAGATTGGAGCAGTCGATCGAACGCGCGCGCGCGGCGTTGCGCAAACTGCGCGACGGCTTGGCCGCGGACGCGCCGGCGGAGGTCGGCGAACTGCTCGGCATGCACTTGGTGATGCTCGACGACCCGTCGCTGCGCGCCGCGCGAATGCCGGTCATGATCCGCCCGCTCGACCTCGGCGCCGCCAAGCAAGTGGACGGCGAGCGCGCCTCGGATGCGATCCGCGTCAACCCGGCGCTCGGCCGCCGCGCGCTGCGCCT
>JBPCXC010000083.1:0-1558 GCA_051008875.1 bacterium | reverse complement strand
GCGCGGCGAAGTTGGCGGATGATTCGTCGGACGAGTCGTTCGAACCGACGATGCGGATGGACGGCGAACTCGGCTACGGCTTCGCCTTCGGCGAAGGAATGCTGACGCCGTACACCGGTCTGCGTTTGGCGGACGGCGGTCGCGACTATCGATTCGGTGGGCGATACAAACTGACCGCGCTGCCGTTGGCGATGAGCGTCGAGGCGTATCGCAAGCAACGCGATGTGAGCGCCGATGAAAACGGCGTTGTGTTCAAAGCGGGAATGAGTTGGTAAAACCAAGCGCGGGGTCTTAAAGAAAAAGAGATTCCCGCTAACAGACTGCGGGAACGACGGCAAAAAAACAAAACCACGCGATTGCTTTTGATGGTGTGCGAGCGCTTGCTAAGCCTCTTTTGCCGTCATTCCCGCTTAGGATGCGGGGAATCCAGTCGCCACGGATGGCAATTTGAACGTTGGCGGGGTGGCGTGTAGTACGACACGAATCGCCGCGCGCACCAACAGCCAGCAGGGCTTCGCCCTGCCTCACTCGCTTGCGCGAGTGTGGATTCCCGCTCAACAGACCGCGGGAATGACGGCGGAGGGATGTGGTTGCGGGAATGACGACGGGGAGGCGGTTGCGGGAAAAAATCGCCGGGAGCGATTTTTCGCGAGCGTAGCGAGCCCGCAGGGCGAGTATCATGGACGATACGAGCAAAAAATCGCCGGGAGCGATTTTTCGCGATGCGTTTGCGAGCCCGAAGGGCGAGTATCAGGGACGATACGAGCAATGACGATGTGGTTGAGTTGCGAGAATGACAGCGCGAATTCGCTATTCGCGTCCGCCGCGACCGACGCCTTTCTCCACCGCCATCACCGCCGCTTCGATGCGCGAATGGAGATTGAGTTTGCGCAGGATCGCCTTGACGTGGAGTTTCACCGTGCCGTCGGCGATGTCGAGATTGCGCGCGATGACCTTGTTGCTCTGGCCTTCGCTGAGGCAGCGCAGCACCTCCATCTCGCGGCGGGTCAGTTGGTCGAACGGCGTCGCCGCGCCGACCTCCGAGCCGGCGCCGCGCCGCGCCAAATCCGCCAGCGCCGGCGCGAGGTCGGGCGCGACCACGGTCTTGCCGCCGGCGATGTCGCGCAACGCCGCGACCAACTCGTCCGGCTCCATGTCCTTCAGTAGGTAGCCGCGCGCGCCGTTGCGCAGCGCCTTGGCCAAGTCGGCGCGATCGTCGCTGGTGGTCAGCATCACCACCGGCGCTTTGATTTCCCGCCGCATCAACTGCGCCAGCACCGCGAGCCCGTCGATCTCGGGCATGCGCAGGTCGAGCAGAATCACATCCGGCTGGAACGCGTCGGCGCAGTCGGGCGCGCCGCGACCGTCGCCGCTGGCGATGATCTCGATGCCGCGGCGCTTGAGCAGGCTGACCAAGCCTTCGCGGAACAAGGAGTGATCGTCGATCAGGAGTACGCGCATCGGCGGCGTCAGTCCGGCGGCGGCGAGTGCGGGCGATGAAAGCATAGCAACACTCGCGTGCCTTCGCCGGGCTCGCTGTCGATGCGCAACTCGGCGC
>JBPCXC010000082.1:0-6012 GCA_051008875.1 bacterium | reverse complement strand
TCCTCGCGGTATTCGAGTTCGCCCAGCCCGCTATGCCCGGGCAGCACCGCCACGCTCGTGGCGTTCACCTAACCATCGGTCGAACGAGCGACCGAACGACCGCCGCCGCGCGCGCGTTGCGAGCACGGCGAAGGTCGGCGAGCATTGCGGCGAGCACTACGGCGACAACCGCGGTCGCGTCGCCGCCGATGTGGATGGACAGGATGATCATCGCGGTCGTATTATACGAGGTCATCCGACCACTTCAACCAACGGAGACGACCTGTGGACAAAGAACGATTCGAACTCGGCCTGACGCGGCGCAAGGCGACCCTCGGCGCCGAGTACGTGGAGAGCAATCTGGCCGCGGCGGACGATTTCACGCGACCGTTCCAAGAGATGATGACCGAGTGGTGCTGGGGCTTCGGCTGGGGCGACGACTGCATCGACGCCAAGACCCGCTCGATGATGAACCTGACCATGATCGGCGCGCTCGGCAAAATGAACGAATGGGAAATCCACTGCCGCGGCGCAATCAACAACGGCGTCAGCAAACAACAACTACGCGCAATCATCCACGTCATCGCAATCTACTGCGGCGTACCGCAATCACTAGAATGCTTCCGCGCCGCACGCAAAGTAATGACGGAAATGGGCGTGGAGTAATTGCGATGATGGGATGGAATGATCGCGAAGATAGGGACGCGCGGTGCGGGTGATGTGTGGTGTGGGTAATGTGTGGCGCGGGCGATAAGTTGTTGCTGCGTTCGTTGCTGATTTTGTTGCTACGTTCGTTGCTGACTTCGTGGTTGCGTTCGCCGTTATTCCCGCTTCTCCCCCGCTGTCTTTGCGACAGTCTGTAGGCGGGAATCCACACTCATGACGGCGAGGGTTTTGTTTTTTCTTTGCCGTCATTCCCGCAGTCTGTTGAGCGGGAATCCACACTCGCGCAAGCGAGTGAGGCAGGCCGGAGGGCTGCTTGCTTTTGATGCGAGCGGGAATCGCATAGCTTGTTCATACCACCGCGCCGGATTGAAGATCGCCATCCGTGGACAACTGGATTGCTCGTATCATCCTGATACTCGCCCTACGGGCTCGCTTACGCTCGCAAAAAAACGCTCCGGGCGTTTTTTTGCGGCGTCCGAGTCGGAATGACGGCGGTCGGCGGTGAGTGCTGGAATGACGGCGGGAGTGAACGCCACTACGCGGACTCGTTGCGTTCGTCGTTGATTTCATCGTTCATGCGCCGGTGATTGCGGCGACGACGTTGCGCACAATTCGTTGTTGTTTTCATCGTCGGCGCAACGCGAAGTCAGCGTCGGATCACCAGCACTTGCGCGGTGATTCCTTCGGCGCGGATGTATTCGGTCTCTATGATTTCCTCGACCGTGAACGCGTGTCGTCGTGCCTCTTCGCGCAGCACCGCGTCGAGGCCGTGCTCGCGCCAGGCGCCGCCGTTGACGCTGATTACGCATGGACAGCCGGGGGCGACGCAGGCGACTGCGCGGTGCAAGTCGGTCAGGTGCGGCACGCCGTATGAGAACAGGCCGATGCTGATCAGCGCGTCGTAGGCGCGCGCGATTTCGATCGGCTGCGTGATGTCGCGTTGATGCAGCGCGCAATAGACGCCGCGTTGCGCCGCAATGTCGAGCATCCGCGCCGAGAAGTCGGCGCCGTCCACGCGGTCGTAGCCGAGTTGCTGCAACGCCGCGCCGACCAAGCCGGTGCCGCAGCCCAAGTCGAGCGTGCGCGCATCGGTGTCGGCGACCACTCGCGCGAAGATTTCGCAGCCGCGCAGATGCGCGACATAGCCGAGGTCGTCGATCAGATCGGATTCGTAATGCTCGGCCCAGCGATCGTATTGCGCTTGCTTGTCGCCCTTGAATGTGTAGATCTCGGCGAGGCGCGAATCCACCTGCCGCATATCGAGTTTGCGCCCGCCCATGCGGTCAGCGGTTGCGGTTGTCGTTGCGGTCGCCGTTACCGCCAAGTTCATCCAGCACCGCTTGCACCATCGTTTCGGCGTTCGCCGAGCGCACCGACAGCAGCAAGTCGCGCTCGCGGTAGAAGTCGATCAGCGGCTCGCTTTTTTCTCGATACGTTTCCAATCTCTGGCTGATCGCCGCTTCGGTTTCGTCTTCGCGTTGCGTCACCGCGCCGCCGCAGCGGTCGCACACGCCATCCACCGTCGGCGGCTTGGTCTTGATGTTGTAAATCTCCTGGCAGTCGGGGTTCTCGCAGGTGCGGCGGGTGGTCAGGCGTTCGAGGATGACGTCGCGCGGCACTTCGATGTTGACCGCGCGGTCGAGCGCGATGCGAAGGCGCGCGAGCATGTCTTGCAGTGCCTCGGCTTGCGGGATGGTGCGCGGGAAGCCGTCGAGCAGGAAGCCGCCGACGCAATCGTCCTGCTGCAGCCGCCGCTCCATCAGCGACAGGATCAACTCGTCCGGCACCAGTTCGCCGCGGCGCATGTAGTCCTGCGCGCGCAAGCCCAGCTCGCTGCCGGCGTTGGCCGCGCCGCGCAGGATGTCGCCGGTCGAAATCTGCACCGCGCCGCTCGCCGCCGACAGCAGTTTGGCGATCGTGCCCTTGCCCGCCCCGGGCGCGCCCAGCAAGATTAGTTTCATCGCTCGTTGCTCGCTTCGGCTCGCACTCGCACTCGCCAACCGTTCATCGTTTGTCGCTGATCGTTCATCACTTATCGCTCATCTCTTTTCGCTTATGCTTTCTTCTTTTCGTCCAGTCGCGCTTAGCCGAGCGCCGCCTTCAGCGTTCTTCCGAGCGACGCCGGCGAGTCGGCGACGGCGATGCCGGCGCGTTTGAAGGCTTCGATCTTGTCGCCGGCGGCGCCTTTGCCACCGGCGATGATCGCGCCGGCGTGTCCCATGCGTCGTCCCGGCGGCGCGGTCAGGCCGGCGATGAATCCGCACACCGGCTTTTTGGTCTTGCTTTGGCGGATGAACTCGGCGGCGTCCTCTTCGGCGCCGCCGCCGATCTCGCCGATCATCAAGATCGATTCGGTGGCGTCGTCGGCGAGGAACATCTCCAGGCAGTCGATGAAGTTGGTGCCGTTGATCGGGTCGCCGCCGATGCCGATGCAAGTGCTTTGGCCGATGCCTTCGGCGCTGGTCTGCGCGACCGCCTCGTAGGTCAGCGTGCCCGAGCGCGAGATGATGCCGGCGCTGCCCTGGCGGTGGATGTGCCCCGGCATGATGCCGATCTTGCATTCGTCCGGCGTGATCACGCCCGGGCAGTTCGGACCGACCAGCCGCGTGTTCGAGGTCTCCAGCATGCGCTTGACCGCGACCATGTCGAGCACCGGCACGCCTTCGGTGATGCACACCACCAACGCGACTTCGGCGTCGATCGCCTCCATGATCGCGTCGGCGGCGAAGCGCGGCGGCACGTAGATTACCGACGCGGTGGCGCCGGTCTGCGCGACCGCGTCGTGCACGGTGTCGAACACCGGCAGCCCGAGATGCTCGATCCCGCCCTTGCCGGGGGTCACGCCGCCGACCAACTTGGTGCCGTAGGCGAGCGCTTGCTCGCTGTGGAAGGTCGCGGTCGCGCCGGTGAATCCCTGGCAGATGACGCGCGTGTTTTGATCAATCAGCACCGACATCACGCGGCTCCCGCGTCGTTTGACGACGCGTCGGACTTGGCGGCTTGCGCCACCGCCGCGACCGCTTTCTCGGCGGCGTCGTCGAGGTTCGAAGCCGACACGATCGGCAGTCCCGAATCCGCCAGCAACGCCTTGCCGCGCTCGACGTTGGTGCCTTCCAAACGCACCACCAGCGGCACTTTCAGCCGCGTCTGCTTGGCCGCGGCGACGATGCCTTCGGCGATCACGTCGCAGCGCATGATGCCGCCGAAGATGTTGACCAGAATGCCTTCGACATTCGCGTCGGAGAGGATGATTTGGAACGCTTTGGCGACGCGCTCGGCGGTCGCGCCGCCGCCGACGTCGAGGAAGTTCGCCGGCGCGCCGCCGTATAGTTTGATGATGTCCATGGTCGCCATCGCCAGCCCGGCGCCGTTGACCATGCAGCCGATCGAGCCGTCCAACTTGATGTAGTTGAGTTCGTGCTCGGCGGCTTCGAGTTCGGCCGGATCCTCCTCGTCGCGGTCGCGCAACTTCTCGATCCGCGGCTGGCGGAACAAGCCGTTGCCGTCGAAGTTCATCTTCGCGTCGAGCGCGATCAGCGCGCCGTCGGCGGCGACCACCAGCGGATTGATCTCGATCAAACTCGCGTCCAACTCGGTGAACGCCTGATACAACGCGCCGAGGAACGCGCCCGCCGCGCGCGTCTGCGCCGCGTCGAGTCCAAGCGCGTGGCTGAGTTTGCGCGCGTGGAACGGCCGCAATCCGGTCGCCGGATCGATCGTCGTCTGGAAAATTTTCTGCGGCGTCTCGGCGGCGACCTGCTCGATCTCCATGCCGCCTTCGGTCGAGGCGATCACCGCCACTCGTCCGCTGTCGCGATCGATCAACATGCCGAGATACAACTCGCGCGCGATGTCGCAGCCTTGCTCGATGTAGATGCGCTTGACCTGCTTGCCGCGCGCACCGGTTTGATGCGTCACCAGTTGCATGCCGAGAATCGCCTCGGCCGCCTGCTGCGCTTCGGCAAGCGAGTCGACCACCTTGACCCCGCCGCCCTGCCCGCGCCCGCCGGCGTGGATCTGCGCCTTGACCACCCACACCGGACCGCCCAAATCATCCGCCGCCGCGCGCGCCTCGTCGAGCGTGAACGCGACCCGCCCCGCCGGCACGGTGACGCCGTATTCAGCCAACAGCGACTTCGCTTGGTGTTCGTGGATGTTCATTTCGATTGAATCGTGCGGCGCTCCGTTGCGGCTTGAATTGGCTTGTTGCGCGCAGCGCATTCGCGGATAAAATACCAACTCGCATGGCAAATAGCAATCCAACCGTCGACTCCGCCGCGCGCGCCGACTTAGCCTTCGGCGAGGCGGTCGCGAACTGGACGCCGCCGCCAACGCCGCCGCGGCGGGCCTTGCGCGGCGCGCATTGCCGCTTGGAGCCGCTCAGCATCGAACGCCATAGCGCCGACTTGTTCGCCGCCAATCGCCGCGACCGCGAAGACCGCATCTGGGCATACCTGCCGTATGGCCCGTTCGCCGAGTTGGACGAATACCGACGCTGGCTGGCGGACGCATGCCTCGGCGACGACCCGATGTTCTTCGCCATCCTCGACCGCGACCGCCGCGCGCTCGGCGTCGCCAGTTATCTGCGCATCAATCCCGCCGCCGGCTCGATCGAAGTCGGCCACATCAACTACGCGCCGGCGATGCAACGCACGCCGATGGCGACCGAAGCGATGCACTTGATGATGCGCAACGCCTTCGAGTTGGGCTATCGCCGATACGAATGGAAATGCAACACGCTGAACGACAGATCGCGCGCCGCCGCCACGCGCCTCGGCTTCACCTACGAAGGCATCTTCCGCCAAATGCTGGTGGTCAAAGGACGCAACCGCGACAGCGCATGGTACAGCGTCATCGACAAGGAATGGCCGGCGCTCGACCGCGCATTCCAGACTTGGCTGGCGGCGGACAACTTCGACGCGAACGGCAAGCAACGCGAGTCATTGTCAACGTTGACCGCCGAAGCGTTGGCTGGCATCGCCGCGAGTTGATCGCCGAGGATTGTCCGCCGCGAATCAATCGCGCGGCGAAGAACGATCGTTTGCGCGCGCGTCGTCGTTAAGGCGCGCTTCGACTGCGGCGAAGATTCCGCGCAACATTCGCACTTCCTGCGCATACGGATGCGTACGGTTGAACAAGCGCGTCAGTTTGCGTTGGAGTTTGTCGGCGGAGCGCGTTTCGCCGAACGACAGCGCGTTCAATAGTCGTTGCAGGTGGCGATAGAAGTTGCGCATCTCCTCGCCGCTCGCGCGCGGCTCGTCGTCCGCGGCGACTCCATCGCCGTCGTCGTCGCGCGCGAACGCCACGCGCAACTCGTATAGCAGCACCATCGCCGCCGCGGCGAGGTTGAGCGACGGGAAGTTCGGG
>JBPCXC010000081.1:0-5811 GCA_051008875.1 bacterium | reverse complement strand
GGCGATGGCGGTGTGCGCGCCGCCGTGGCGCAGCAGTCCGCCGACCGCGTGATACGCCGACTCGTGCCATTGGCCGTCGGCGCCCTCGAACAAGTTGCGGCGCTCGCCCGCCGGACGCGCCGAGATGTTCATGTGCGCGCCGGAGCGCCAGTCGCCGAGCGTCGGCTTCGGCATGAAGGTGATGAAGATGCCGTGCTTCTTCGCAATCTCTTTAAGCAAGATGCGCAGGAAGACGAAGCGGTCGGCCATCGCCAGGATGTCGGTGTAGTGGAAGTCCAACTCGAACTGCGAATACGCGCCCTCGGCGACGACGTCGTGCAGGTTCCAGCCGAGCGCGTCGAGCACGTCCATCAGTTCGCCGAGGAACGGCATCGCGTCGATGCTGTGCTCGACGTCGTAGCCGAACGCCTGGCGGCGCGGGCGCAGTCCTTCGCCGGGCGGCGGGTCGGCGTCGAACGCCTTGACCGGCTGGCCGTCGCGCCAGCGCATGGCGATGAACTCCGGCTCGATGCCGGCGTCGAACTCGTAGCCGGCGGCGGCGGCGTCGCGGATGGCGCGCTTGAGCGCACCGCGCGGGCAGAGGTTGTACGGCGCATCCTGCCACCACAAGTCGGCGATCATCCACGCGCACTTCGAATCCCACGGGCAGATGGTCAGCGTTCCCAAGTCCGGCACCGGAATCTGATCGGCGTCGGCGGGACCGAGTTCGGGCACGAACGAGACCGAATGCACCGCGAACTGCGGACCCTTGCCGAGGCACACCAACTCGAAGTCGTGCAGCGGCACCGGCTTGGTCTTCGGCTGGCCGAGCAGATCGATCCAGCACGACAGCACATACTTGACGCCGGCCTCCTCAAGCCGCTTGCGCGCCGCGGTCACGGCGCTCTGCGGCGGCAGCGCTTGCGCCAAGGTTTGGGGATCGGGCAAGGTCATGGCATTCCTCCGGCGTAAGCAGTGGTCGTCGCGGTCGCGGTACTATTAAGCGGGCGAGGGCGCCTCGACCAGTTCGATCGAATAGCCGTCGGGGTCGAGCAGGAACGCGATCATGCGCGTGCCGTGCTTCATCGGCGACGGCTCCTTGGTGAAGCGCACGCCGGCCGCCTTCAGGTAGTCGCCGGCGGCGCGCACATCGGCGACGGTGAGCGCGATGTGCCCCCACGCGTCGCCGCGATCATACGGCGCGTCTTGATCCCAGTTATGCGTGAGTTCGAGCGCGGCGTCGGTGCCGCGATAGCCGACGAAGGCGTTGGTGAAACGACCGTCGGGATAGTCGGCTTTGCGCAACACTTCCATGCCGAGGATGCGCGTGTAAAAGTCCAGCGACTGCTCGAGGTCGCGGACGCGAATCATCGTGTGGTCGATGCGGAACTCGGGCTTCGGGTCGGTCATGGTGTTCGTCGGTTGGTTGCGTGGTGATTGCGTTAAGTGTGATGCGTTACGCGCGATGTTTATATGGTGACGCGCATAACACTCACGCGCCGACGGCATCATACACCAGTTCCTGAAATCGCCGCACGCTCGCCTCCCAGCGCGGCGACAGCCAGCCGCCGTCGTCGGCGATCGCCGATTCCCGCCCGCGCTGCATGCGCTCGCAGATGGCGTGGTCCTCGCCGTGGACTTCGCGCCACAGCCGCGTCAGGGCGGCGATCTCGCCCGTCGTCGTCTCGTGCGTCGGTTGGTCGCGCAGCAAATAGATCGCGCGTTGCTGCGCGGTCTGGCGCGCGTTGATCGGCGTGTTCAGATGCACGCCGAGTTGATCCGGCGCATAAAAACCGAGCACGAAGTTCGGGAACAATGTGAGATAACTCGAGTCCGCCGCCAACACTTCGGTACGGTTGGCCGCGTCTTGCGCGCCGCGCGCGGTGCAGCCGAGGCAATGGCGATCGATCCAAGTTCGATGCGCGACCAGCGGCAGGTCGGTGGTGGTCGAATGCACGAACTGCACATGATACGGCTCGATGAAGTTCTCCATCAGCAACTTCCAGTTCGCCTCGACCACGCCGAAGTCGAGCATCGCCGGCGGCGACTGCGTCGTGCGCGTCAAGTCCAAATGCGCGAGGCGCTCGGCGAGCGGCGCGATGAAGTCATCGAACGGCGCGGCGTCGCCGTCGAGGTTGATGAAGATCCAGTCGTGCCAAACCGCGCAGCGGATGCGCGCCAAGCCGTTGTCGCTGAAGTCGAATCCCGCCGGCGGGCGGTGGTCGTCGCCGCCGAAATACGGCGCGGCGCGCAACGCGCCTTGCAGGTCGTACGCCCAGCGGTGATACGGGCAGCGGATCATGCGCCCGGCGTTGCCCGGCGCGGCGACCAGTTGCAGGCAGCGATGGCGGCAGACGTTGTGGAACGCGCCGATGTCGCCGCGCTCGTCGCGCACCAGCAGCACCGGCGCGCCGGCCGCGGTCAGCGGGCGCACATCGCCGCGCGACGGCATCGCGTGGGCGAAGCCGACGAACATCCAATGACGCGCGAACAGCCGCGCGTTCTCGAGATGATGGAAAGCGTCGTCGCGATACGCCAGCGCCGGCAAGCCGCGACGCACCGCGCCGTCGCGCGCGAACGGCGCGAACGCGTCGCCGAACGGTGATTGCATCGGCGCGATCATAGCGCGAACGCGTCGTCGAACGATGATTGCATCGGCGCGATCATAAGTTGCGTCGATACTGTCCGCCGACTTGGTGCAGCAGCGCGGTGAGTTGTCCGAGCGAGCAGAACTGGACTGCATCGACCAGCGCGGCGAACACGTTGTGGTTGTCGAGCGCGGCTTGCTTGACTTGCGCCAGCGCGGCGGCGGACTGCGCCGCGTGGCGCGCGTGGAACTCGCGCAAGCGCTTGATTTGACTTTTCTTTTCGGCGTCGCTCGAGCGCGCCAGTTTGATCTCGCCCGGTTCCGATGACGGCGTGCCGAGGAAGGTGTTGACGCCGACGATCGGCAGACTGCCGTCGTGCTTGCGGTGCTCGTACAACATCGATTCGTCCTGAATCTTGCCGCGTTGATAGCCGCTCTCCATCGCCCCGAGCACGCCGCCGCGTTCGGAGATGCGCTCGAACTCGCGCAGCACCGCTTCCTCGACCAAGTCGGTCAGTTGCTCGATGATGAAACTGCCTTGGTTCGGGTTGTGGTTGAACGCCAGTCCCCATTCCTGATTGATGATCAGTTGAATCGCCAGCGCGCGGCGCACCGACTCCTCGGTCGGCGTGGTCACCGCCTCGTCGAACGCGTTGGTGTGCAAACTGTTGCAGTTGTCGTAGATCGCGATCAACGCCTGCAAGGTGGTGCGGATGTCGTTGAACGACATC
The DNA here is from genome assembly GCA_051008875.1 of bacterium. Lineage (GTDB taxonomy): Bacteria > Pseudomonadota > Gammaproteobacteria > Arenicellales > Poriferihabitantaceae > JAHRAW01. The sequence continues at coordinate 2,514 of JBPCXC010000081.1, read as the reverse complement.
TCCTGCGCGTGCAGCGAGCGGCCCGAGGTTTGGATGTGGTACTTGAGTTTCTGCGAGCGCTCGCCGGCGCCGTATCGCTCGCGCATCGCCACCGCCCAGATGCGCCGCGCGACGCGTCCCATCACGGTGTATTCGGGGTCCATGCCGTTGCTGAAGAAGAACGACAGGTTGGCGGCGAAGTCGTCCACCTGCATGCCGCGCGCGAGATAACTCTCGACATAGGTGAAGCCGTTGGCGAGGGTGAAGGCGAGTTGGCTGATCGGATTGGCGCCGGCTTCGGCGATGTGATAGCCGGAGATCGAGACCGAATAGAAGTTGCGCACTTGGCGTTGGATGAAGTATTCCTGAATGTCGCTCATCAACTTCAGCGAGAACTCGATCGAGAAGATGCAGGTGTTCTGTCCTTGGTCTTCCTTGAGGATGTCGGCTTGCACCGTGCCGCGCACCTCGCGCAGCGCGGCGGCTTCGAGTTCGGCGCGCTGCGTCGCGTCGGGCTCGCGCTGGTGTTGTTCGCGAAACGCATCGACTCGTTGCGCCATCGCCGCGTTGAGGAACATCGCCAGGATGATCGGCGCCGGGCCGTTGATAGTCATCGAAACCGAGGTCATCGGATCGCATAGATCGAAGCCGTGATACAGCGCCTTCAAGTCGTCGAGCGTGGCGATCGATACGCCGGAGTTGCCGACCTTGCCGTAGATGTCGGGGTGTTCGTCGGGGTCGCAGCCGTATAAGGTGACCGAGTCGAACGCGGTCGAGAGCCGCTTCGCCGGCGCATGCGCCGAGAGTTGCTGGAACCTTCGGTTGGTGCGGAAGGCGTCGCCTTCGCCGGCGAACATGCGCGTCGGGTCTTCGCTGTCGCGCTTCATCGGGAACACGCCGGCGGTGAACGGAAAATGCCCGGGCAGGTTCTCCAGCATCAGCCAGTTGAGCAGGTCGCCGTCGTCGTGATAGTTCGGCAGCGCGATCTTGCGCACGCGATTGCCGGACAGCGTCGCCACCGACAACTCGGCGCGAATCTCGCGCTCGCGAATCGTCATCGCCAGTTCATCGCCGCTGTATCGTGCCCGCGTGCTCGGCCATTGCGCCAGTAAATCCCGGCTGCGCGCAGTCATCTTCCGCGCGCGCTCGTCGCTCAGTCGCGCCAGCGCGTCGTCGCCTTCGTTCGTCGGTGATGAGTGCGTTAACGCATCGCTTTCACTCGCCGACGACGAGTGCGCCAGCGCGCCGCCTTCGTCCGTCGCCGACGAGCGCGTTAACGTAGCGCTTTCGTTCGTCGGCGACGAGCGCGCCAATGCGCCGCTTTGTTCGCTCGCCGGCGATTGCGCCAACGCAACGCCTTCATCCGCCGCCGACGAACGCGCCTGCGCCGACTCGCGCAGCATCGTGCGGCTGGCTTCGAGTTGCTGGCGTTCGCGCGCCAGTTCGGCTTGCTCGGCGGCGTGCTGCTTGTAGCCGCGCACGCTCTCGGCGATCTCCGCCAGATAGCGCGCGCGCCGCGTCGGAATGAGTTTGTTGCGCTCGCTCGAGCAACGCTGCGCGACCGGCGCCAGCGCATCGTCGTCGTCGCGCGCCAGCCCGCGTTCGGCGAGCGCGCGCAGCAGACCTTGATACAACGCGGTCACGCCGTCGTCGTTGAACTGCGACGAGATCGTGCCATACACCGGCATCGCCTCGGGCGCGCGATCGAACGCCTCGCGGTTGCGCTGCACTTGCTTGCAGACATCGCGATAGGCGTCCTTCGCGCCGGCGCGATCGAACTTGTTGATCGCGATGAAGTCGGCGAAGTCGAGCATGTCGATCTTCTCCAACTGACTCTGCGCGCCGTATTCGGGCGTCATCACATACAGCGCGCAGTCCACCAGATCGGCGACGCCGCTGTCGCCCTGGCCGATGCCCGGAGTCTCGACGATCACCAAGTCGAAGTCGGCCAGTTTGCACGCGTTGATCATCGGCTCGAGCGCAGCTGGCAGCGCGCCGCCGGCGGCGGTTCGCCCGCGCGCCGCGACCGAGCGCATGAAGATATGCGGATGCGCGATCGCGTTCATGCGGATGCGATCGCCGAGCAACGCGCCGCCGGTCTTGCGCCGCGACGGATCGACCGCGAGGATCGCGATCTTCAGCCGCTCGCGCTGCCCGATGCGAAAACGCAGCACCAACTCGTCCACCAACGACGACTTGCCGGCGCCGCCGGTGCCGGTGACGCCGAGCACCGGAATGCGTTGGTATTGCTCGTTTTGCGGCGTGTTGTCGTTATGCGATTCGCAACGCGCGTGTGCGGAATCGCTCGTGCGCAACACACGCTCCGAGTCGCCGCCCGCGCGCAGCGCATATTCCAACTCACGTTGCTGCGCCGCGAGTTGCTCGGGGCTGGTGACGCCGAGGTTGTCGCTGTGCAGCATCGTGCGCAGCATCGAGTCGCCGGGCTTCTCCAGCGCGCTCAGCGTGCGCGCCAGCGCGAAGCGGTTGCCGTCGGCGACATCGCGCAATGCCGGCGGCGGCGCGCATCGCCGGCGC
>JBPCXC010000080.1:0-2329 GCA_051008875.1 bacterium | reverse complement strand
TGCGGGAAAAAAACGCCGGGAGCGTTTTTTCGCGAGCGCAAGCGAGCCCGAAGGGCGCGTATCAGGGACGATACGCGCAATGACGGCCAACGCGCGCGACTCATCCGCGCCGTTGCATCAGCGTTCGCTCCCAGCGATACGCGCTGTCGCAGATGACGGCGAGGTCGTCGTGCTGCGGCTGCCATTGCAAGTGTTCGCGGATCAACGCGTTGTCGGCGACCAACGCCGGCGGGTCGCCGGCGCGACGATCTTCGACCGCGACCGCGAAGTCGCTGCCGCTGACCGCTTTGACGCATGCCACCACTTCGGCGACGCTGTGGCCGCGGCCGTAGCCGCAGTTCAGCGCGATGCTGTCGCCGCCGCGGTCGAGATAGTCGAACGCGGCGAGATGCGCGCGCGCCAAGTCTTCGACGTGGATGTAGTCGCGCACGCAGGTGCCGTCGGCGGTCGGGTAGTCGTCGCCGAAAATTCGCAGACCGTCGCGCGCGCCGCAGGCGGCTTCGCAGGCGGCTTTGATCAAGTGCGTCGCGCGCGGCGTCGCTTGTCCGAGCGCGCCGTCCAAGCGCGCGCCGGCGACGTTGAAGTAGCGCAGCGCGACGAAGCGGAAGCCGGACGCAGCGGCGGCGAGGTCGCGCAAAGTCCATTCGGTGATCAACTTGCTCGCGCCATATGGATTGATCGGCGCGGTCGCGGCGTCCTCTTTGATGCCCGCGTCGGATGCGCCGTCGGGCGCGCCATAGACCGCCGCGCTCGAGGAGAACACCAACGCGCCGACGTCGGCGGCGATGCACGACTCGATCAAGTTGAGCGAGCCGACCACGTTGTTGCGGTAGTATTTCGCCGGCGCGGCGACCGACTCGGGCACGACCACATGCGCGGCGAAGTGGATCACGGCATTGATGCGATGCGCGTCGAGGATGCGATGCAGCAACGCGCGGTCGGCGACATCGCCGCGCACGAACGCGGCTTGCGTCGGCGCCGCCCAGCGATGCCCGCTGCTCAAGTCGTCGAGCACGACGACCTCGTGCCCGGCTGCGACCAACTGCCAAGCGGTGTGCGAGCCGATGTAGCCGGCGCCGCCGGTGACCAGCACCCGCTTCAAGTTTCAGCCCCGGTCACCGCTCGCGCCGTCCGTTGTTCGCCGTTCACCGTTCACCGTTCGCGCGCGTTTCGCATCGCGCGAGTATAACATCCGCGGCTTCGGACGACGGCGATGGCGATTGCGCCGTGATCGCGTTTGCGCTACGCTTCGCGCTTAGCGGAAACTTGCGACGGCTACGTAGCTCAGTCGGTTAGAGCGCATCACTCATAATGATGAGGTCCCCTGTTCAAGCCAGGGCGTAGCCACCATTTTTTTGCGGTTCGCCGTCGCGCATTGCGACAAAGCAAAAGGCTCGCTTCGCTCGCGCAATACAAGCGCGCCCTTCGGGCGTGCTCACTTGCCATCATTCCCGCTTAGGATGCGGGGAATCCAGTCGCCACGGATGGCGATTTGAACTCTGGCGGGGTGGTGCGAACAAGTCGCGCGATTCCCGCCCGCATCAAAAGCAAGCAGGCCTTCGGCTTGCCTCACTCGCTGGCGCGAGTGTGGATTGCTCGTATCGTTCCTGATACTCGCCCTGCGGGCTCGCTTCGCTCGCGAAAAATCGCTCCGGGCGATTTTTCGCGCTTAACAGACTACGGGAATGACGGAGGGAGAGATTGTTGCGGGAATGACGGCGGGGGAGATTGTTGCGGGAAAAAACGTCGCGTTCATTCTATTGGCATAGCGCGCCCGCGAGGGCGCGCTCACTTCGCCCGGCCAATCGCGCCGTCGAGCGCGGCGATGATTTCGGCTACTTCGTCTTTGCCGCAGATTAGCGCCGGGGCGATGCACAAGGTGTTGTTGTGTTGCGGGAAACTGCGGTTGGTGCGGCCGATCATCACGCCTTGTTGCAGGCAGTCGGCGACCACCGATGCCGCGACCGACTCCGCCGCCGGGGTGCGCGCGGCGCGGTCGGCGACTAGTTCGACGCCGACGAGCAAGCCTTTGCCGCGGACGTCGCCGATCAACTCGTGCTTGTCTTGCAGTTCGCGCAGTTGCTCGAGCAGATGCGCGCCGATGGTCGCGGCGTTGTCGAGCAGGCTCTCCTCCTCCAGGATGCGCAGGTTCTCGAGCGCGGCGGCGGGGCCGGCGGTGCAGCCGCCGAAGGTGCTGATGTCGCGGAAATAGCTCATCGGGTTGGACGGATCGGACTTGAACCCATCGAACAGGTCTTCAGTGGTGACTGTCACCGAGATCGCGGCGTAGCCGCTGGCGACCCCCTTGGCCATGGTCACGATGTCGGGT
>JBPCXC010000079.1:0-2046 GCA_051008875.1 bacterium | reverse complement strand
GGTGGAACTCGATGCGGCGCGCGTCCAGCACTTGCGCCATCGGCCGCATCGTGCGCTGCATCAACGCCACCGCGCCGGCGTCGTAGTCGAGGTGTTCGCCGCCGAAGTCGCCGGCGATGTCATGCAGCAGGCGCACGATGCGCGTCTGGGTGTTGAGCCGCGCGCCCTGCTCCAACAGTTCCTGGTTCTTCGACTCGGCGAGCGATTCGAGCCATTCGGCGAGGCGGTTGATGTCCGCGCTCAAGCCGCGCAGTTCGGCGTCGCCGGATTCCAGCCGCGCCGAGAAGTCGCCTTGGCGGATGCGCGACGCCCACTCGGCGATGGGGGCGATGCTGTCGAGCGGCCGCGCCGACGATGCGCGCGGACGCGCGCGCGCGAACAGCGCGATCGCCGTCGCCAGCAACAGCGCGCTCGACAGCAGTTGAATCGCCGTCGCCGTCTCCGCGCCGATGTGCTGTCGCCAGCCGAGCCAGAGACCGGCAACATTGCACAGCGCCAGCGCGATCATCGCGCCCGCCGCGCCGCGGATGCGCCGAGACGCGGTCGGTGCGCGCGGCTTGCTCCGCTTGTTGTGGTGGTCTTTGGATTTCATCGCAATCGCGTTCGCTGCGACGAAAATCGAATCGCCGCGGCGGACGATCATCATAGCCGATTGCCACGCGCATCGGTTATACTCGCGCACTTATTTAACTTTTAGCTAAACCGCCCCGAAGGGCTAATGATATGAAACTAACCATAGTCGCTAACATTCACGCAGCAACCGATAAAATTGATTTGGTGAAAGCGGAACTGGAAAAACTAATTTCGATCACGCGCAATGAGGAAGGCTGTATCCAGTATGACCTTCACCAAGACAACGACAACCCAGCGCATTTTATGTTTTATGAAAACTGGGAATCGCGTGAACTCTGGCAAACGCATATGAGCGCCCCGCATCTTGCGGCGTATATGGCGGCAACCGATGGCGCAATTGAAGAATTCACGCTAAATGAAATGACGCTATTACATGACCGTTCGAACCGCGACCAACGCGAACCATAGTCACCGATGAACAACCCGAACCAGTTGAAACTCGGAATCCCCAAGGGCAGTTTGGAGGCAGCCACCCAAGAATTGTTCGCGCAGGCCGGCTGGAACATCAGCACGCGCGCGCGCAATTATTTTCCGTCGATCGACGATGCGGAGATTCGCTGCGCGCTGGTGCGCTCGCAGGAGATGGGCGCGTATATCGCCAACGGCACGATCGACGCCGGGCTGACCGGGCAGGACTGGATCGAGGAGACCGGCGCGAAGGTCGAGGTGGTGCGCGATCTGGTCTATTCCAAGACCTCCGACCAGCCGTGCCGTTGGGTGCTGATCGTCGATCAGGACTCCGACATCCGTTCGGTCGAGGACTTGCAAGGCAAGCGCATTGCGACCGAGTTGGTCGGCTTCACCAAGCGCTTCTTGCGCGAGCGCGGCATCGACGCGACGGTGGATTTCTCGTGGGGCGCGACCGAGGCGAAGGTGGTCGAAGGGCTGGCCGATGCGGCGGTCGAGATCACCGAGACCGGCAGCACGATCCGCGCGCATGGCCTGCGCATCGTCTGCGACTTGCTGCACACGCACACCGTGTTCGTCGCCAATCGCGCGGCGTTGGCGGATGCGTGGAAACGACAGAAGATCGACAAGATCGCGCTGCTGCTCGAAAGCGCGCTGGTGGCGCGCGAGAAGGTGCTGCTGAAGATGAACGTGCCGGCCGAGCGGCTCGAGGATGTGGTCGGCAAACTGCCGAGTTTGCATGCGCCGACGATCAATCGGCTGCACGGCGACGACTGGCTCGCGCTGGAGACGGTGATCAACAAGGGCGCGGTGCGCGATCTGGTGCCGGTGCTGAAGGCCGCCGGCGCGGAGGGAATCCTGGAGTTCGAGTTGCGCAAGATGGTGGCTTGATGGGCGTTGTGTAAACGCCGTCAATCCGACGCGGGCGATGCGGACACGCCCGGTGCTTCCGGTACGCCGTTTTTGCGCGTATCATCCCTGATACGAGCAATCCACACTCGCGCA
>JBPCXC010000078.1:0-2283 GCA_051008875.1 bacterium | reverse complement strand
GGGTATAGATGACCGAGGAACGCGCCGGCGCCGACCAGCGCCAGCACGCTCGCGTCGGCGCCGAGCGCGCGCGCCGCCAGCACCGGCGCGAAGCCCTTGAGCGCATCGCCGAGCAGCGTGATCGCCGCCGCGCGCTTGCCGCCGAGGCGCAGCACGTTGGTCGCGCCGGGATTGCGCGAGCCGCTCGCGCGCGGGTCGGGCAGTCCGAGCGCGCGGCACACCAGCACCGCGCTCGAGATCGAGCCGAACAGGTAGGCCAGCAACGGCAGGGCGATGGCGATGGCGAGCATGGTCGTGGGCGTAAGCGCTGGGTTTAAGCGGATGAGCGAAACGGAAGGTTAAACCAAACCGCGGACGAATGATTAAAACAATGGTTGCGGCGGCTGTTGGAACGCGGCGGCGATTGCAGTACAGTTGCGCGCATCCGCCGCCGTCTGTTTAGCAATGTAGCAATGGATATTATTTACCTTCGCGCGCTCAAAGTCGAATGCGTCATCGGCGTGTGGGAATGGGAGCGGCGCATTCGCCAGGCGATTTCGATCGATCTCGATATGGGCTTCGACATCGCCGCGGCGGCGAAAAGCGACGCGCTCGAGGACACCTTGAGTTACAAGGACGTCGCCAAGCGGGTGGCGGCGTTCGCGCGCGACTCGGAGTTCGCGCTGGTGGAGACGCTCGCCGAGCGCATCGCGCAACTGCTGCTCGACGAGTTCCATCTGAAGTGGTGCCGGGTGCGCGCAAACAAGTTCGGCGCGGTGCGCGGCGCCGGCGACGTCGGCGTGGTGATCGAGCGGGGCGAGCGAACTTGACCCGCGCCGCGGGCGACGACGACGAAGCGCATGCGAAGCGCGACGCGAGCGACGGCGAAGTGCATATCGTGCTGAGCCTCGGCAGCAACATCGATCGCGAGCGCAATCTTCGCCGCGCGCTGGTGCGCATCGAGGCGCGCTTCGGGCGGCTCGAACGCTCGCCGGTGTATGAAACCGCGGCGGTCGGCTTCGACGGCCCGCCGTTCTACAACCTGGTGGTCGGCTTCCGCAGCGATGACGCGGTCGCGCGCGTGCGCGACCAGTTGCGCCGCATCGAAGCCGACGCCGGACGCGGTCGCGCGCACGCGCGCAAAGTCTTCGAGAACCGCGCGCTCGACATCGACATCCTGCTGTACGGCGACCACGACCTGCGCGCCGCCGGCTACAACATCCCGCGCGACGAGATCGCGCGCTGCGCCTATGTGCTCAAGCCGCTCGCCGACTTGTATCCCGACCTCGCCCTGCCGCGCGGCGGCGAGACCATGTTAAATCTATGGCGGCGCATGCGCCGCGCCGAGCAAGCGATGGTCGAAGTCGAGTTCGCGCTGTAAGTTCGCGTGGTAAGCGGCAAGCGATGCGCGGCTTGCCTTCACCGACGAAACGTGGTAGCATCGCGCCGTCTGCGACGCCTGTCGCGACGCCTGTCGCGACGCCTGTCGCATCGTCTTAACCGCACGCCACTGAGCGCAAAGAGGGGTCGTCATGAATAAATTTTTCGCACAACTCATCGCAACGTTGTTCGTCGGCGCGATGCTGACGGCGACGAGTCACGCCGACAACGACAAAGGTCCGGGCTGGTATTGCGTCAAGATGCCGACGCACGGGCAGACCGGCTGGACGCGGCGCGACAACGAGATTCGACTGCGCGTCGTGGTGCGCGCCGGTTCAAACCGCAAAGACGCCAAAGGCAAGCCGATCGGTCCGCGCAACGCCATCTACGACATTGACGGCAAGCCGGCGGTCCGCGCCGGCAGCGTACACTCCGAGGGCTATGACACGCCGCATCGCTTCAAGCACGGCGGGCGCAATGTGTGCGTGCCGATGTTCAAGATCGTCAGGCAACTGCAGCGATTCGACCCGCAAATTCTGATCGAGTATGTCCGCATACACGTGCAGTACCAAAGCGCGTGCCCGAAGGTGGCGTGGAAGGATATGCGCAAGAATCATTTGTTCAGGATTTGGCAACGCTCGGGCAACTTGGTGTATCCGTTCGGCTGCGGCGTGCTGCGCCCGCACATCGACTCGCCGTGGCCGGCGGTGAAGAACCTGCACGAGCAAGTCAAGAAGCCGCCGCTGGCGGATCAGATCTGGTTCGTCAACCATCGGTCGCTGCCGTGGAATCGGCTGCTGTTCAAGTGGGACGAGCATCCGTCGGCGGTCGGCACCGGCATCAAGGAGCGCGCGCAATGGGATCGCCCGATGGTCCGCCACGCGTGGCGCAATCCGTCGGCATACGGGTGGAAGAACGTTCAAG
>JBPCXC010000077.1:0-1922 GCA_051008875.1 bacterium | reverse complement strand
ACATTGCGCTAACCTCGCACCGCTTCGCCGGTCTCGCCGCAGCGAATGCACGACGGCGCATGCGCGTTGCCGATGCGCGCGTCAACGACGAAATCAATCTCGTCGCCGAACTCGCGTCGCACTGCTTGCGCGCTGCGCAGCATTCGTCGGTGCGCGCGGTTGGCGCTGGTCGAGACCAGCGGCGTTCGCGCCAACGCGCATAACGCCGCTGCGACGCGATGGGCGGTGACGCGCACCGCGATACTGGCGTGGTCGCCGCGCAGCCAGCGCGAGGCGTGTCGATGCGCCGGCAGCAGCCAGGTGTGCGGACCGGGCCAGGACGCCAGCATTTGCGCGCGGTAGTTGACCGCGAAGGAGGCGACATACGGGCGCAGTTGGCTGCGGCGCGCGGCGATCAGAATCAAGCCCTTGGCGCGCGGGCGGCGCTTGATGCGCAGGATGCGGCGCATCGCCTGCGCGTTGCGCGGGTCGCAGCCGAGGCCGAAGCATGCTTCGGTCGGATACGCCACCACCCCGCCCGCGCGTATGATCTCGGCGGCGCGGGCGAGCGATTCGGGATTCACTTCGCGCGGGTTGGATTAAGGCGCGACGCGTTGGTGGCGACGACGCGGACGCGCGACGCGTTCGACGACCGCGATGCGTTGATGGCGCGGCAACGGCGGCGGATGCGCGTGGCTCATGATTCGCTGGTTCATGACTCGCCGAATCATGATTCGCCGGCGGATGATTCGCCCAGCGACTCCTGCAGTGCGTGGTCGGCGGCGACCACCGCGTCGGCACTTTTGGCGCGGTCGGCGCGCACGCGCGCGGCTGCGCCTTCGTCGCCAAGCGCGAGGATTTGCGCCGCCAAGTAGCCGGCGTTCTTGGCGCCGGGCTTGCCGATGGCGACGCAGCCGACCGGGATTCCGCCGGGCATCTGCACCGTCGACAGCAGCGCGTCGCGGCCGTTGAGCGCGCCGCCTTCGAGCGGCACGCCGATGACCGGCTTGACCGTCTGCGCCGCGACCGCGCCAGCCAAATGCGCTGCCAGCCCGGCGGCGGCGATGAACACCGCGCAGCCGCGCCGCTCGGCCGCGGCGACATAGTCGCGGGTGATTTCCGGCGTGCGATGCGCCGAGGTGATGCGCGCCTCCCACGCCACGCCGAGGTCGTCGAGCACTTGGAAGGTCGCGCGCATCGTCGGCAGGTCGGACTCCGATCCCATCAGGATCGCCACAAAAGGTTTGCTCATAGCGGTTGCGTCGTGCGTGTATTCGGGGAACAATAGAACCATAGCCGGGCGGTGCCCGCAGCCAAAGAGTACGCAAATCGCCGGCTTCAATCAAGTCCGCCGCGATGCGGTCGGTCGGCGAATCCAAGATGGCAAGCCGAAGCGAGCAAGCGGGCAAGCGATCGCGCGGACGAAAAACGCGAGACCACACTCGAAACTGAAACGAACATGACCGACGCGATTGACTTCCCGCATGCGCCGAGCGGCTGGAGCGAGGCGAGCGCGCGGCGCATCGCCGCCGAGCGCGGGATGACGTTGACGCCGGATCATTGGCTGCTGATTCGCGCGCTGCAGGAATACTACGACAAAGCCGAGCGCCCAGTGCTGCGGCAAGTCAAGGATGCGCTGGAGGAGAGTTTCCATCGCAAAGGCGGGATGAAGCACCTATATCGCATCTGCCCGGGCGGACCGATCGCCGAAGGCTGCGTGCTCGCCGGACTGGAAGTCCCGCCCGGCGCGGTGGACAAGTCATTCGGCAGCGTGGCATGAACGAGCGCTTTGCTGATTTGCGTCGCGCGGATGATTGTGTCGGGATGATTGGTGTCGCGACTACGCCGCATCCGCATCGCCATCCGACCAACCGCTGGCGCGACCGAACATGATTCGCCTCGCCATCTGCGGCGCCGCCGGGCGCATGGGCGCGGCGTTGATG
>JBPCXC010000076.1:0-4409 GCA_051008875.1 bacterium | reverse complement strand
GACCGCCGCCGCCGACGCGCGCGCAACGGTGAAGTCGGTCGAGCGACTCGATCCCGACGACCGCATCCTCGACATCGGCCCGGCGACGATCGCCGCGTTCACGCGCATCATCGAGACCGCTGGCACGATCGTGTGGAACGGTCCGGCGGGCTTGTTCGAGATCCCGCAGTTCGCGCGCGGCACCGAAATGCTCGGCCGCGCGATCGCCGCCGCCGACGCCTTCTCGGTCGCCGGCGGCGGCGACACCCTGGCCGCGGTCGAACGCTTCGACCTAAGCGCCGGCCTATCCTGCATCTCCACCGGCGGCGGCGCCTTCCTCGAGTTCCTGCAAGGCAAACCCCTGCCCGCCGTCACCGCACTCGCCACCCGCGCAACCACGACGAAGTAGTCGCTAACACCGACTCCGGCGCGGACGGGATCGGGTTGAGACGCCAGTCACGCAAGGACTGCGCGTCGTAGGTTGCACTCACATCCTCGCCATCATTCCCACGCCCACCCCCCGCCGTCATTCCCGCAGTCTTTTAATCGGGAATCCACACTCGCGAACGCGAGTGAGGCAAGCCGAAGGCTTGCTTGCTTTTGATGCGAGCGGGAATCGCGTGGCTTATTCACACCACCCCGCCAGAGTTCAAATTGCCATCCGTGGCGACTGGATTCCCCGCATCCATGCGGGAAAAAACGCCCGGAGCGTTTTTTTCGCGAGCGTAAGCGAGTCCGCAGAACGCGTATCAGAATGATACGCGCAAAAACCGCAAACCGCTGCGCTGTTCGCCGCCAAACGTTGCTCGCCGACTCAGATTCATCCGCTTCACCGACGCACCGCAGCGCTCCGCCCGGCAACACCCCGCGCTTAGTTCGGCAACGCGAGAATCTGCGCCCAAGTGCGCGCCGGCACGGCGATGCGATCGTCCGTCGCGCGTTCGCGTTCGCGTTCGCCCGGGATCTCGACGCGTGCGAAGCCGTCCGCCGTCGGCGTGGCGCGCAGTTCGGCCAGCAATGTTTCGGCGACCGCGCGGAATCGATGTTGCTCGTTGTAGCGCAGCGCGTCCATCGTGATCATCAGCGAGTTCGCCTCGCCCGCGACCGGGCCGAGCATCGCTTCGCCGATCAACTCCGCGATCAGCCCCAAGCCGTAGCCGAGCGCGCCGCCTTTGGGCAGGATCGCGCCGCCGTCGAAATACGCCTGCGGGTCGCGCGATGGGCGTCCGTGGCGGTCGATCAGCGCGCCGTCCGGCAGCAGCGCACCGGCCGAGCGCGCCGCGTAGATCCAGCCGCCGGCGATCGCGCCGGTGGCGAAGTCCAGCACCACCGGCCCGCGCGCGCCGCCCGGAATGGCGATGCTCCACGGATTGGTCGGCAGCATCGCCGCGCGTCCGCCATGCGGCGCGACTTGCCGCCACTGCGCGCGATTGCCGCCGCCGATGAGGATCATCATGCAGCTGGCGTCGGCGGCGGCCTCGGTGAATGCGCCGAGCCGTCCGGTGTGGCCAGCGTTGCGGACCGCTACGGCGACGATGCCGTCGCGCTCGACCCGGCGCAAACTATGCTCGAGCGCGAGTTGCATCGCGACGATGCCGATGCCGCCGTCGCCGTCCACTTCGGTCAGGCCGTCGCGCTCGACGATCGCGGGGCGGGCTTCGGCGCGCATGCCGTCGGCGTGCTCCGCGCCGCGCCGGAACTGCTCGACGTATTGAATCACCCGCACCACGCCATGCGACTCCACGCCCATCCGCGACGCCTCGACCAGATGCGCCGCGACCGCGTCGGCGACATCGCGCGCGCAGCCGACGCGCCGCAGGATCGCGCCGAGCCGCCCCGCCGCCCGCGCGCACCCCACGCGCACGCGTGCTTCGGGCAAGGTGAGTTTGTCGGCGGTCAAGATTGGATCGCGCTGATCGCGCCGCTGCGAACGGCAACGCGGCGATGATTGTGTCGCGCGACATTCATGCGAACGGCCGAGCGTAAGCGATGATCACCCCGCGCAACATTCACGCGAATGGCAACTCGGCGACTTCGCCGTGTCGGGTTTCGCCGTCGGCGCTGTGCACCAGTACGCGTTGCCCGATCGCCCAGCAGCGGCGGTCGAGCATCGCCAGTGCGATGTTGGTGCGCAGGCGCGGGGAGAAGATCGCGGAGGTGGCTTCGCCGAGCGTCGCTTCGTCGTCGGCGAGGGTGATCGGCCACGGCGCAGCGCAAGGCGGGCAGGGCGCGCCGTCGAATCGCACCGCGCCGATGCGTCGGGTTACGCCGCGCGCGGCGATTGTTCGCAATGCGTCGGTGCCGAGGCAGTCCACCGCGCGGTCGAGGTCGCAGAACGCGTCCAAGTTGCATTCCAGCGGGTTGGTCGCGCGCGTCATTTCGTTGCCGTAGGACAGCAGTCCGCATTCGATGCGGTCGATCAGGTTGGGGCAGCCGGGGCGGATGTTGAACGGCTCGCCGGCGCGCCACAGCGCGTCCCACAGCGGCGCGCCGAGGTCGCCGCCGGCGAGATAGATCTCGAAGCCGTCCTGCGACGAATAGCCCGAGCGCGCGATCACTTGCGCGCCGCCCATGAAGTCGAATCGCGCGAAGCGGAAGAAGCGCAGCGCGCGCACGCCGTCGCCGAACACCGCCGCCATCACCGCCTCGGCGCGCGGGCCTTGCACCGCCAGCGGCGACACGTCCGGCTCCTCGATGCGCGCATCCATCGCCGCGCCCAACGCCAAGCCTTGCGCCCACAGCAGCACATCCGAATCGGCGATCGACAGCCAGAAATGATCGTCGCCGAGTTTCAGCACGATCGGGTCGTTGACGATGCCGCCGGATGAATCGACGAGCGGCGCATACAAGCAGTCGCCGACGCGCGCGCGCGAGATGTCGCGCGGCGTCATCCACTGCACCAGTTTCGCCGCGTCGGCGCCGCGAATCTCGACTTGGCGCTGGCACGACACATCCCAGAGTTGGACGAACTCGCGCAGATGCCAGTAATCGTCCTCGACCGAATGCGCGAACAACTTCGGCAGCAGCATGTGATTGACCACCGAGAAACCGCGCACGCCATGCGCCTCGACCCGCTCGGTGAACGGCGTGCGCCGCAGCCGGCGCGATAGGGTCAAGCCGTCCATGCGCGTCGTTTTGTCGGCGTCGTCCATGCGTGTCGCGCCGTCGTCGTCGTCATGCGCACCACAGCGCGCAGCTGTGCGGCGCGATCATCATCGGCAGGTGATAGGCGCCGTTCGGGTCGGGCATCGCGAGGCGCACCGCCGTTTCGCGCAGGGGCGATTGGCGTGGCGCGTTCGGCGACTCGCGGTCGGCGAAACGCTCGTCGAAGCACTTGTCGAAATATTCGGCGACGTGGAACACCAACTCATAACGCGCGTCGTCGTCGCCGTCGAGCGCGATGGACTGGCGCAGTCGGCCGTCGGCGTCGGTGCGCGCCTCGAACAGCAGACTGCGCGCGCCGTCGTCGCCGATGCGATGCAGCGCGACGCGCACGCCGACGGCGTCGCCGCCGCGGACCGAATCCAAGATGTGCGTGCTCAGCGTGGCGATGGGTCGACTCCTGTTGTCGGCGTCGTTGTTTGCGTTCGCATCAACCTCATTCAATCGAAGCCTTGTCGCGTTTGTTGGTGGTGGCTAGCACGATCGGGCTGATTACGCCGCGGGTTTTGACGTTGACGCAGGCGGGTTTGCCGCTGGCGAGGGCGCGTTGCAGCGCGTCGGGCAACTGCGCGCGGGTCTCGACCAACTCGCCGTGGCCACCGAGGCCGGCGAACAGCGCGTGGAACGGGATGTCGCGGAAGTCGGTGGCGAAGTGCTGCGCGTTGGCGAACAAGCGCTCTTGCTGCTGTGCGATGCAATCCAACCCGCCGTTGTTGTCAATCACGACGACGATCGGGCGATTCTCTTGGAACGCGGCTTCGATCGACAGTCCGCCGGAGAGGAACGCGCCGTCGCCGCTGAGCAGCACCACGCGCGCATCGGGATGCGTGTTCTTGGCGGCGATCGCGAACGGCACGCCGACGCCGAGCATGCTGAACGAGCCTGGATGCAGCACGCCGCCGAGTCGCTGACCGCGCCAGCCGGAGATGTTGAGCGCGATCTCGCTCCAGAAATGCGTGTTGCCGCCGTCGAACACCAGCCAGTCGTCCGGTGCCATCGCCGCTTGCACATCGAGCGCGAGTTGCAGCGGGTGAATCAAACCGTTGCCGTCATCATCGTCGCGCAACTCCGCCAGCGTGCGCTCGACCCATTCGCCGCGATTGTCGCGGTTGCGCGCGAGCCATTCGCTCGGCGCGCGCCGGTCGTGTTGCGCGCAATGCTGCATCAGCGCGTCGAGGAACGCGCCGGGATCGGACAGCAGCAAGTGGTCGGCGGCGCGGTTGTCGGCCAACTCCTCGTGCGAGCCGTTGACGCAGATCAAATCGGCG
>JBPCXC010000075.1:0-1520 GCA_051008875.1 bacterium | reverse complement strand
CTCCAAATCCCAAAAATAATGCAGATTACCGTTTGACAGAATGACGAAGCGGCAATTTTTGCTACGCGCGTATCTTCGTGCTTGTTCTTTCCCGGAAAGCGGGTCTTTATCTTCGGATTTCGCCTCGAGAACGATAAATGGACATCCCTTTGAATCGAGTAGGAGAAAATCAATAAAGCCGCGCGATGTGGTTTCGAAATTATCGCCAAATTCGTCAAGTTCCTGCTGGGTGATTCTTACTTGAGGCTCCAAGCAAACATTCGCCGAGCCTTCTCCATTATCAAAAAACCGCCAACCTGCCGATTCCAGCAACTTGTTGATTTTAATCCGGGCGGTGGCTTCGCTGCTCATCTCGGTGGGGCGCGTAGTTTTGCTTGATTCTACATCAATTTTTTAACACCACTCACTCAACCCGCCCCATCATCCATCCCGCCAGTCCCAGGAACACAACCAGCGGCGCGGTTGCGCCGAGTAAGGGCGGGAGGGCGAAGGCGAGGACGAAGTAGCCGAAGATTTTGGTGGTTGCGTAGAAGCCTAAGCCGAGCATGATGCCGGCGAACAGGTTGCGGCCGAGGGCGCCGCTGCGCAGGTTGGTGAATACGAACGGGATCGCGAGCACGACCATCACGGCGGTGGACAGCGGCAGCATCAACTTGCTCCAGAACGCGAGTTCGTGCGGCGCGGTTTGCTGTTGGTTGCGTTCGAGGTGGCGGATGTGGCGGTGCAGTTGGCGCAGCGATAGTTGGTCGGGCTGCAGCAGCAGCGCCGAGAGCAGTTGCGGGGTGACGTCGGAGCGCCATTCGCGCGTGGCGTGGTGCGCGGTTTCGGCGTCGCCGAAGTCGTCGTCCGCGCGGGCGGTTGCGTCGTTGCTTGTGATATTTCTCGCGTCATCGATCGCACCATCACCGATGCCATCGCTTGCATCATCGCCGCCACTATCGCCTGCATCACCAACGCCATCATTCGCATCATCAACGCCATCGTCCGCATCGTCACCACCGTCACCGCTCGCATCATCATCGACGTCACCACCACCACCCGCACCACCCCCCGCCCACCTGAATCGCGTTTCCTCGACATTATTCAGCGTCCATTTCCCGCCGCGCGAATCGTCCGCGTCGAATCGTCCGTCTTCGGCGGCGACCAGCGCGCGCAGGTTGTTGTCGGCGTCGAACTCGAACAACTTGATTCGCAGCAGAGTCAAGTCCGGCAGCACGGCGCCGACGTTGATGTAGGTGCGGTCATCGCGCAGCCATAGTCCGCCGTCGGTCGGGCGGTGGATGCTTTGCTGCAGCGCTTCGGCGCGGCCGCGTTGCGCGTGGGATTCGGCGGACGGCGCGACGCCTTCGCCGATCACGATCGCGGCGAGCACGAACCACGCGCCGGTCTTCAGCGTCGCCGCGGCGATCCGCCACAGCGACACGCCGCTGGCGCGCATCACGATCAACTCCGAGTCGTTCGCCAGCAGCGACAGCCCGATGATCGCGCCGAGCAACGCCGCCATCGGGAAGAGTTCGTAC
>JBPCXC010000074.1:0-1718 GCA_051008875.1 bacterium | reverse complement strand
CCGGCGCCTTCTATGTGCTTTTGTTCTTCGCTGCTCTGCTCGGCGCCGGCTTGGGCTTCCTGTTGTTCAACACTCATCCGGCGCAGGTCTTCCTGGGCGACATCGGCGCGCTCTCGCTCGGCGCCGCGCTCGGCGTGGTCGCGGTGATCGTGCGCCAAGAGATCGTGCTGGTCATCATGGGCGGCGTGTTCGTGATCGAGACCGTGTCGGTCATCCTGCAAGTCGCGTCGTACAAACTGGTCGGCCGGCGCATCTTCCGCATGGCGCCGTTGCACCATCACTTCGAAATGAAAGGCTGGCCCGAGCCGCGCGTGATCGTGCGCTTTTGGATCATCAGCGTGATCCTGGCGCTGGTCGGCTTGGCGACCTTGAAGATTCGATGAGCGCGAACGCCGCCATGAACGTTGCCGATCGTCACCGCCGCGCGCCTTCGACGCTGGTGCTGGGCTTGGGCAAAACCGGCTACTCGGTGATCGAGCACTTGGCCGCGCGCGGCGAGCGCATCACCGCCGCCGACTCGCGCGACTTGGCGCCGTATCTCGCGCGGGTGCGCGCCGACTACCCGCAGGTCGAACTCATCACCGGTAGATTGCCGCTCGATTCGCTGGCGGCGTACGACCGCGTGGTGGTCAGTCCGGGGGTCGAAGTGCCGAGCGCCGCGCTCGCAGATTGCGCGCAGCCGCCGGTCGGCGACATCGAGTTGTTCGCGTTGAGCGCGCGCGCGCCGATCATCGCCATCACTGGCTCCAACGGCAAGTCCACCGCGACCATGCTGGTCGCGCGGATGCTCGCCGCCGCCGGCAAGACCGCGTTGGCCGGCGGCAACCTCGGCACGCCGGCGCTGTGCTTGTTGACGCGCCCGACGCCGGACTTCTATGTGCTCGAAGCGTCCAGTTTCCAGTTGGCGAGCACCTATCGCCTGCGCGCGCGCGCGAGCTCGATCTTGAACATCAGCGAAGATCATCTCGACCGCCACGGCAGCATCGAGCGATACATCGCCGCCAAGGCGCGCATCTTGAACGGCGCGCGCGCGCGCGTGCTCAATCGCCAAGACCGCGCCTCGGCGCAGTTGCTGCAAGTTGACTCCGACGCGATCACCTTCGGCTTGGATCGCCCGTCATCGGCGCGCGACTATGGCGTCGCCGACGGCTTCCTGTGCCGCGGCGAAACGCGGCTCGCGCCGACGTCGCGAATGACGATGCCGGGCGCGCAGAACATCGCCAACGTGCTCGCCGCGCTGGCATTGGTGGAGGCGGTCGGCATCGTGCCAACACAATCGACAAAAGCAACGGACGCGGTGCTCGCCGCCGCGCTCGACTATCGCGGACTGGCGCATCGCTGCGAACCGGTGGCGGAGATCAACGGCGTGCGTTGGATCAACGATTCCAAAGGCACCAACGTCGGCGCCGCGATCGCCGCGATCGAAGGACTTGCACGCGAACACGAACTCGGTTGTTTAATTTTGATCGCCGGCGGTCGCGGCAAAGGCGCCGACTTCGCTCCGCTGGCGGCGGCGATGCGCGCGCGCGTCAGCCACGCCGTGCTGTTCGGCGAAGACGCCGCGCGCATCGAGGACGCGATCGCGCGCGCCGGCGTCGCCGCGCAAGTGATTCGCGCGCGCGATCTGGCGCAAGCGGTGTCGCGGGGGGGGGGGGGGGGGGGGAGGGGGGGGAGAAGGGTGGTGTTTTCCGTGTTTGGCAAGTTTTCTCCGTTTTTCA
>JBPCXC010000073.1:0-4449 GCA_051008875.1 bacterium | reverse complement strand
GCGTCACCGTGATCAACGACCGCCGCGCCGATGGCGTGGACGCATAAGCGGAGCGCGCGACGAGACGCGATGAAGTTCGTCGTCGACAACATTCCGCGCAACACCGACCGCGACCGGCGCAATGGTTTCGATGGCGCATCGCCCGCACGCGCTTCCGCGCGCGATACGACGAAATGAAGTTCGTCACCTACAACATCCAATACGGCACCGGGCGCGACGGGCGCAATGATCTTGCGCGCGTTGTGGACGAGGTCGCCGGCGCGGATGTGATCGCGTTGCAGGAGGTCGAGCGGTGGTGGTCGCGCAGCGGGAATGTCGATCAGGCGCGCTTCATCGCCGAGCGGCTGCGCGATTATTTCTGGGTGTATGGCGCCGGCGTCGATCTGCACGCCGACGGCGCGGCACCGGCGCGTGGCGCGCGGCGGCAGTTCGGCAACATGCTGCTGTGCCGCTGGCCGCTGGCGACCTCGCGCCATCACCTGCTGCCGAAATACGGCAGCGTCGGCCCGCTCAGTGTGCAGCGCTCGGCGCTGGAGGCGACCGCGCAATGCGGCGCGCGATGCCTGCGCTTGTACTCGGTGCACCTCACCCACCTGTCCAGCGCGACGCGGCTGCCGCAGGTCGAAGCGCTGCTCGAGATCCATCGCGACGCCGCGTATGAAGGTGCACCGATCGCCGGCGACTTGCGCGGCGCGGAATGGGCGGCGGACGCGCCACCGCTCGCCGAGCAAGCGGTGCCGGACGAGGCGATCGTGCTCGGCGACTTCAACTTCCAGCCGGACTCGCCCGAATACGATCTCATCGTCGGCCCGCGCAGCGACTACGGCGGACGCATCACCAACCCGCGCGGCTTCGTCGACGCCTGGCGCGCCGCCGGAGGCGACCCGGCCGCCGGCGACACCAGCGACGTCAACGGCGCGCCGGCGCGACTCGACTACGCCTTCGTCAGCGCATCGCTGCGCGACCGCGTGCGCGCCTGCCGCGTCGACACCGCCGCCACCGGCTCCGACCACTTCCCGCTGTGGATCGAGATTGACTTGTGAGCGAACGCAATCGGTCGGCGAGCGTGCGGTGCGGATGTGACTCGGCTGTCGTTTCGTCGGCGCATCTTTGTGGAATCGCGTATGCGAATACGATATGAATAACAATAACGCGAACGACGACGACGCCTTCGACCGCCATCCGCCGCAAACGGCGCGTTTTTTCGCGAGTGCGGCGAGCCACTTTTTGCCGTCATTCCCGCTTAGGATGCGGGGAATCCAGTCGCCACGGATGGCAATGTTCAATCTGTCGCGATGGTGCGAACAAACCGCGCGATTTCCGCCCACATCAAAAGCAAGCAGCCCTTCGGGCTGCATCACTCGCTTGCGCGAGTGTGGATTCCCGCTTAAAGACTGCGGGAATGACGGCGGGGGAGATGGTTGCGGGAAAAAAACGCCGGGAGCGTTTTTTCGCGAGCGCAGCGAGCCCGCAGGGCGCGTATCAGGACGATACGCGCAAAGACGACGAGAAACGACGGCGGATACGATCGAGATTAATCTGTGAACGACTCCAACCCCATCGCCGAGCAACCGCCGCGACCTTCATCAACTAATCAACCCGCATGAACAAAAACCTGGCGATCGCATGGTGCGCCACCGTGCTGTCGTTTTGCACGTTGTATATTCCCCAGCCGATCCTGCCGTTGCTCGGCGACGAGTTCGGCGTCGGCGCGGCGGACAGCGCGTTGTTGATTACGGTGACGTTGGCGCCGTTGGGGTTGGCGCCGATCGTTTATGGTTATTTCCTGCAGGCGATTCCGGCGCGCAGCATGTTGCGCGCGGCGGTGTTGTTGCTGATCGTCAATCAACTCGCGTTCCTCGCCGCCAGCGAGTTCTGGCATCTGCTCGCGCTGCGTTTCGCGCAAGGGCTGTTGATGCCGGCGATCTTCACTTCGGTGATGACGTATTTCGCCACCATGGCGCGGGCAGAACAAGTGCGCCGCGCGATGGGCTGGTATGTCGCCGCCACGATTCTCGGCGGGTTCTTGAGCCGCGCATTCGGCGGCGTGTTCACCGAGCATCTCGGCTGGCACTGGGCGTTCGCGCTGCCGGCGTTGATGCTGCTGCCGGTGTGGTTTCTGCTGCGACGCCTCGACGCCGACGCCGAGATCAACTTCGCGCGGCTTTCTCTGCGCAGCATCCGGCGGGTGCTCGCCGACCCGCTGTATCGCCGCGCCTATCTCGCGCTCGCCTGCGCCTTCATGGCGTTCTCCGGCACGCTCAACCTGCTGCCGTTCCGCCTCGGCGAAGTCGATCCGTCGGCGGGTCCGTCGCGCATCGCCTTGCTATACACCGGCTACTTGGTCGGCATTCCGGTCGCCATCGCCGCCGAGCGGCTGGTGCGCGCATCGGGTCGCTTCAGCCGCGCCGCGCTGCTCGGGCTGGTGGTCAACGCGGTCGGCATGGGCGCCTATTGGCTCGGCAACGCCGCGGTGCTGTTCGCCGCGATGTTCCTGTACGCCGCCAGCATGTTCTTCATCCATGCCGCGCTGTCGGGGCTGGTCAACGACCGCGCCACCGAGCACAAGGGCGTGATCAACGGTCTGTATGTATCGGTCTATTACCTAAGCGGCGCGCTCGGCTCGTGGCTGCCGGGCTACGCCTACGGCGCCTTCGGCTGGCACGCGTGGGTGCTGACCGCGCTGGCGATGACCGTCGCCGCGGCGGGATTCGCGGCGCGGATTCGGGCGTGATGGTTTATGTGTCCACCGAGCCGAGCGAGCCGGCGCTGCTGATGCTGGACAGGCTGCCGGTGATGCTGCTTAGGCTGCCGGCGCTACTGACCGACGAGACCGTGCTGGTGCCTATGCCCATCACGCCGCCACTGGCGTGGATGCGCTCCAGTTCGTCGCCGGACAAGGAATAATTCTGCTCGATGCGCGGCAACGGGATATACATCTTGCCCTCGGTGCCGGTGATCACTTTGATCTCCTCGACACCATCCAAACCATCGAGTATGGAATGGCCGCGGGACTCGAGTTCCTTCACCGCCGCCTCGGGGTTCGCGCGGAGCATGCCACGCACCTCGGGGTCCATCATCAACGAATAGGCTTGCGCGAGTTGCGCGCTGCCGGAATCTTGCTCGGCTGGTTGATTGCTCATTTCTGGCTGCGTTTCAGAAGAAGGCATGTTCATTCTTTCGGTTGGCGGTTCGCCGAATTGATTAACAGGGCATTGTTACGATGACGCGATATTCCCCAAAACAAAGCAGGCGCACAATCGATTTTCTCAGCTTCGATCAACTTAGGCTATACACCTGATCGGCGCCTCGCCGGCGCAAACCGGGCACGCTTTGCGCCGACCGGAATTCGTCCGCCGCCGACTCAGGGCTGCCACCGCTGGCGGGGGCAGTGGCGTTTTGCGCGCGCGATGGCTTATAATCGTCCGACCGCGCGGCGCGCTGGACTCGATCACCGCGCGCGCATCCTCACGCCCGCATTCGCGCCATGGCAAAACTCGACATCCTGGTCTATCCCGATCCCCGCCTGCGCCGGCGCGCGCGCGCGGTGACCGAGTTCGACCACGCGCTGGCGCAACTGGCGGCGGACATGGCCGAGACGATGTACGCGGCGAACGGCATCGGCTTGGCGGCGGTGCAGGTGAACGTGCCGGCGCGCGTGGTGGTGATGGACTTGTCGGCGCAGCACGACCAATTGCGGGTGTTCGTCAATCCGCAAGTCCGCAACGCCGAAGGCCGCGCCGAATCCGAGGAGGGCTGCTTGTCGGTGCCCGGCGTGTACGCCACCGTGCCGCGCGCCAAGACGGTCACGATCGAGGCGCAGAACTTGCGCGGCGAGCGCTTCGAGATCGCCGCCGACGAGTTGCTGTCGATCTGCATCCAGCACGAGATCGATCACCTCGACGGCAAGGTGTTCGTCGACTATTTGTCGCGCATGAAGCAGTCCCGCATCCGCAAGAAACTTGCGAAAGAACGCCAAGCCGCGGTTGCCGACGGCGGTGCCGCCGACGCCGCGGCGCAACCGTCCGACACCGACGCCGTCACCGCCAAGGCCGCTGCCGCGGCGCGAACGCCGAACGCCACGCCGCAAACGCCCGACGCCGACGCCGCCAACGCCAAGTCGGTCACCGCCGCAGCCGCCAAGCCCGCTGGCACCGCGGCGCGGCCGTCGGGCGCCGCGGTTCTCTGAGTCCGCCGCACCGCGCTGGCGCAATCCCACGGGCCCATTCGTGCGCGTCGTGTTCGCGGGCACGCCCGCCTTTGCGCTCCCCGCGCTGCGCGCGCTGCTGGCGGCGGACGGGGTTGAACTCGTCGGCGTGCTGACCCAGCCCGACCGCCGCGCCGGTCGCGGGCGCGAACTGCGCGCCGGCGCGGTCAAGCGCTTCGCGCCAGGTTGCGATCCGGCACCGCCGATTTTGCCATTCGAGTCGCTACGCGGCGAAGTCGAGA
>JBPCXC010000072.1:0-18562 GCA_051008875.1 bacterium | reverse complement strand
CGGGTGGAAGAACGTTCAAGTTAACTATTGATGCGATCGCGTCCAGCCGTCGTCGCCGACGCCAACCAACGAACAAGCATCGCTGCGCAAGTCGCGGGTTGTCGCTTGGCGAAGCCTATGCGGCTTGCGTTTGGCGGCGCGATGTGGTAGAGTCGCGCCGCTCGCGACGGCGGTTGCTGAACAACATCGCCGTCGCATCAACCAACCGAACAATCGAATTGGAGGGCATCATCATGAACACGAACATGAATAGAGTATTCGCGAAATCAATCGCAGCGTTGTTCGCTGGCGCGATGCTGGTGGCGACGTCGGCGAGTCACGCCGCCGCCGTCGGCACCGACACCGGTCCGGGCTGGTATTGCCTCAAAATGCCGACCCACGGCGAAACCCGCTGGACTGGGCGCGACAACCGGATTAATTTGCGCGTCAAGGTGGCGATTTGGGCAAACGGTGCCAAGAGGGTCGGTCACCACAAAAGATTTGATAAGGAAACCGGCTATTTCGATGTCGACGGCAATGTGGTCGACCGAAACAGCTGGGGCAAGCAGCAGTTCAGGCACGCCGGGCGCAACGTCTGCGTGCCGATGTACAAAGTCCACCGCAAGGTCAGGCAGTTCCATCCGGGCGCGCACATCCAGGAGTTCTCGATGGAAGTCAGGCACGGCTGGAACTTCGGCAAATGCCCGATCGTGAAAGGCGGCGCCACCGAAAAGAATCACTTGTTCAAGCTCTGGCAACGCAAGCACGACCTGGTGCATCCGTTCAGTTGCGGCAAGATGCGCTCGCACATCGACTCGCCGTGGCCCGGGGTGAAGAACATCCACGAGCAAGTCAAGAAGCCGCCGATACCGAAGCAGGTTTGGTTCGTCGATCACAAGTCGCTGCCGTGGGAGCGAATGCTGTTCGAGTGGAAGAAGCATCCGTCGGCGTATGGCACCGGCGTGAAAGAGCGCGCGCGATGGGACCACGAGCGCTTCAAGAACATTTGGGGCGTCGCGTGGAAAACTTGGACCGGTCGAAATCCGTCGCTGCAATAGTCTGCGCCAACCACCATTCGCCGGGCGCATCGCCCGGAACGCCCATTCCCTGCGGGGGATGGGCGTTTTTTATCGCCCGCCGCCGCCGCAATTTCACCGTTGCCCGCCGCCGCGCATCGTGGTATAAAGCACACCCGTCGGCGCCGCCGGCGACCCGCATCCACATCACCGCCCGCGCGCGGGAGCGAATGAGCCATGGCCAGAGTATGTCAAGTCACCGGTAAGCAGACCATCAGCGGCAACAACGTGTCGCACGCGCACAACAAGACCCGCCGCAAGTTCCTGCCGAACCTGCGCCACCGCAAGTTCTGGGTGGAGAGCGAAAACCGCTGGGTGCGGCTGCGCATCTCCGCCGCCGGCCTGCGCCTGATCGACAAGAAAGGCATCGACGCCGTGCTCGCCGACCTGCGCGCGCGCGGCGAACACGTCTAACCAACCCGCGAGAGAACGACCATGCGCGACAAAATCAAACTGGTATCCAGCGCAGGCACCGGCCACTTCTACACCACCACCAAGAACAAACGCACCGCCACCGAGAAACTGGAAATGAAAAAATACGACCCGGTCGCGCGCAAGCACGTGGTGTATAAGGAGAGCAAGATTAAGTAGCCGCGGACGGTGAGCGACGGACAATCGTCGCCACCGAGTTCCAGTTACGGCGGACGCGGCGGGCAGTCGTCGCCACCAAACTTCAATCCCCACGGACGCGACGGTCGTTCGTCGCAGCCGGGTTTTAGTTCCCACGGACGCGACGGCGATCGCCGCGCGACTTCACTCCGTTTCGTGCGTCGCTTCGATGCGGATGCGTTGGTGGAATCGCGCGCGCAGCACCAGTCGTCCACGCGTGCCCGGCGGCGCGGCGAAGGCGGCGCGGTGGTGCAGCACGTTGTTGCTGATTATTCCCTCGCCAGCGGCCAGGCGCCGCGTCAGGATGAAGGGGTTGGCGTCGTCGGCGAGGATCGACTCGATCGCGCCGCGCGCGGCAATCGACTTCCATTCGACATGACGCCGGCGCAAGGTGCAGCGCATCCGCAGCCGTCGGTCGGCGCCAAACGACAGCACTGGTCCGCCGTGCGCCGGACGCGCGCCGCCGTCGGCGTCGGTGCCGGGCGGCACGCGCAGCGCGTCGGGCGCGAACAACTCGGCGGCGGCGACGGCGTCGCGGTCGCGCAATAACAGGTACAAAATCTCCGGGTCGAGCAAGCGGTTTTCGCCGCCGGCGGGCGCGGCGCGCACGGTGTGCATCGCGAACGCTTCGATGCGTTGTTGCGGCGCGTTGTAATAGCCGTCGGTGTGCCAGTTGAGCGCGCGGTCGGTGTATGGAATGTAGCCGCGCCGCGCGCCGCGCGACGCCGCGCGGATTTCGCTGACGCCCGAGCGGTGCGCGAACGGATTGCGCGCCAACTCGGTCAGCCCGACTTGGCGGCATAGCCGCTTGAGCGCGCCGTGACCGAGCGCGTCGGCGTTGCGCGCGTCGGTGTCGGCGTCAGCGTCGGCGATGCGATACAGCGCGAAGTTGATCGCCGCGACTTGCGCGCGCAACGCCGCCAACTCCGTCGCCGCAAGCCGCGACGGATCGCGGATTTCCACCACCGGTCGCGCCAGCGCGCGGCGCGCATCGCTAAGTTTCCGCGCGCGCCAGCGACGATAGCGCGACGGATCGGCGATGGTCGCGGCGTCGAGCGGCGCGGTATCGGTCGCGGCGTCGCCGTCGAGCGGCGCGGGATTCATTGGAGCGTCGTCGTCCATCGCCGCGCGATCGATCGCGGCATCACCGTCCATCGCCGCAACGGATTGCGCGCGACTCGCCGACGCCACCATCGGCGAGGTCAAACCACTTTCCGATTGACGCGGCGCTCTTCGCGCGGCGGGACGCCGAAGTGTTCGCGGTAGCATTTGCTGAAATGCGGGGTGGAGACGAAGCCGCAGGCGAAGGCGACGTCGACGATCGGCATGCTGGTCTGCAGCAGCAGTTGGCGCGCGCGCAGTAGGCGCACGCGCATGTAGTAGCGGGTCGGCACGCAGTTCAAGTGCTTTTGGAACAGCCGTTCGAGTTGGCGGCGCGACAAGCCGATATGCGAGGCGATCTCGTCGAGGCTGATCAACTCTTCGACGTTCGCTTCCATATACGCCACCGCGTCGGCGAGTTTCGGCTGGCTGGTGCCGAGTCGCAGCCGCAGCGGCAGGCGTTGGCGGTCGTTGCGTCCACGCACGCGTTCGATCAAGAACTCTTCGGCGACCGAGTTGGCGAGGTCCCAGCCATGCACCTTCGCGATCAGCGACACCATCATGTCCACCGCCGCGCTGCCGCCGGCGCAAGTGTAGCGGTCGCGGTCGAGTTCGAACAGGTCGGGGCTGATCACCAGTTCGGGGAATCTCGCGCGCAGGGCGATCATGTTCTCCCAGTGGATGGTGCAACGATAGCCCTTCAGCAGCCCGGCTTGCGCCAGCACGAAACTGCCGGTGCAGATCGCGCCCAGCAGGACGCCGCGCGCGTCCAAGTGCTGCAGATAGGCGACGATCGGCTCGCTCGCCTTGGTCTCGACATTGGTGCCGCTACAGACGAACACCGCGTCCAGTCCATCGCCGCGCTCGAGAGGCTTCGACTGCACCGACAAGCCGTTGCTGGCGCGCACCGCGCGGCCGCCTTCGGTCAACACCACCCATTCGTACAGCGGCTTCGCCGACAGCCGGTTCGCCATGCGGATCTGATCGATGGCGGCGGTGAACGCCATCATCGAATACTCCGGCACCAGCAGGAAGCCGTAGCGCGTGGTGTCGGAAGCGGAAGCGGGCGTGGTGTCGGGCGCGAGAACTGGCGCGGAAGCGGGATCGGTCATGTGCATGCCCCGAAAAACAGGGTTTATTATGACCTACGCGGCGCGATGGCGCAATTGGCTAGATTCGGGTCGCAACACGGCGGGCGCGGCGCTTGCCGCACGGCGAGGGGCACCGCATACTCGCCCTTTTCCGACCACTTCGCTCTTACCCAAATGTCAGCATCCGGCAGAAAACGAGGCGGGCGGCGCGCGCGCCACACGGCCAGCGGCGACGCCGCGCCCGCGCCTGCGTACATCACCCGCGCGATCCCCGACTACGAGTTGCTCGGCGAGGAGGGACTGGCGCTGATCGAGCGCAACGCCGACTCGATCCTGCAGGAGGTCGGAATCGACTTCCACTACGAGCCGGCGATCCGCCTGTTCCGCGAGGCCGGCGCCGACTTGGACGGAATGCGCGTGCGCTTTCCGGCCGGGATGTGCCGCAGCATCATCCGCAACTCGGCGCCGGCGATGTTCGAGCAGAAGGCACGCAACCCGGCGCGCAGCGTGATGATCGGCGGCAAGCACACGGTGTTCGCGCCGGTGTACGGCCCGCCGTTCGTGCGCGATCTCGACCGCGGGCGGCGCTACGCCAAGATCGAGGACTTCCGCAACCTGGTGAAGTTGACCTATCTGTCGCCGTCGCTGCACCACTCCGGCGGCACGGTGTGCGAGCCGACCGACCTACCGGTCAACAAGCGCCACTTCGATATGGTGTACAGCCACATCAAGTACAGTGACAAGCCGTTCATGGGCGCGGTGACGCATCCGCAGCGCGCCGAGGACACCGTGGCGATGTGCAAGATCCTGTTCGGCGAGCAGTTCGTGAACGACAACGCGGTGGTGATCAACCTGATCAACGCCAACTCGCCGATGACTTTCGACGAGACCATGCTCGGCGCGGCCGAGGTGTACGCGCGCAACAACCAGGGCAGCATCATCTCGCCGTTCATCCTCGCCGGCGCGATGTCGCCGGTGACCGCCGCCGGCACGCTGGCGCAGATCCTCGCCGAGGCGCTCGCCGGCATAGCCTTCACGCAACTGGTGCGGCCCGGCTCGCCGGTGGTGTTCGGCGCCCTCGCCAGTTCCATTTCAATGCAGTCCGGCGCGCCGACCTTCGGCACGCCGGAGCCAGCGCTGGTGTTGAACGGCGCCGCCTCGCTGGCGCGCCGACTCGGCGTGCCGTTCCGCAGCGGCGGCTCGCTGTGCGCCGCCAAAGTGCCCGACGCGCAGGCCGCGTACGAAAGTGCGAACACGCTGCTGCCGACGCTGGCCGCCGGAGTCAACTTCGTGCTGCACGCCGCCGGCTGGCTCGAAGGCGGGCTGGCGTCGAGCTACGAGAAACTGGTGATGGACGCCGACCAACTCGGCATGATGCAAGTGTTCACCAACGGCTTCGACCTGAGCGAGAACGGCCAGGCGCTGAGCGCCATCAGCGAAGTCGGCCCCGGCGCGCACTTCCTCGGCTGCGACCACACCCAAGCCAACTTCAAGACCGCGTTCTATCGCTCGTCGATCGCCGACAACAACAGTTTCGAGCAATGGCAATCGGAAGGCTCGCCGGACGCGGCGCAACGCGCCAACGCGTTGTGGAAGCGCATGCTGCAGGAATACACTCCGCCGGCGATCGACCCGGGCATCGACGAAGCCTTGAACGAATACATCGCCAAGCGCAAGGCGTCGTTCGCGGATTCGAATGTGTAGCGCGGCGCCGATGTTAGTTAAAAAAATCTGAATAATACCTCGGCATGGCATTTCTATAAGTAGCGATTCCGTTCTTTATTGTTTGCGCCCATACACCCAATAAGTACTCGCGCGCGTCGGTCCAGGTACGTTGCACAGGCATTCGGCAATCATCCCATTTGCACTGAAACGGAGGGTTGTTGTGGGCTGGAGATACAGTTATGCCTTTGAGGCTTACCACGAAAGACTCGCCGTTTGACTTGTCCACAACGATATAATAAAAATCCCGCTCCTCATCTTCGGCTTCATTTTCAGACATTGAACAAAAAAACTGGTCGTTCCGATTCGGAACCAGCCCTGGATCTTGCCCAGTTAGAAAAAAATACACTGCTTTTTTCGCATTAGTGTTATCCGCTCCTCGAAGATCGCTGACTTTTATGTCGCAGTAATAATCGTTCAACATCAAATCATACCAACTACGGTTGTGCGCTTGGCCGACATTCGCTGCATGCACATCCCACCTCCTTTGGTTTTGCAAAACTGAAACGATGGTTAGTTCGGCGGATGAAGAATCGCGTCTTCCATCGCCACTACCAGACGGCAGCACAACCTGAGAATTAGTAATTGCTTGGGCTACATCTATTAGTACATCCGGAATCATGCTAAAATCTCGCCTACCGGGGCATTTTGCAAACTCCGTTGCGTAAATTGCAGGCGGCCATCGCAGACAAAGCCAAGTGCGTGCCAATTGATTTGGTTGAGTTTTGCAACCGCCTTGGCGATATCCACGCCATTTCTTGGGAAAAGAGCCATTACCGAACCGTCGTATGCCTGCATTTCGCTGATGAAAAACGGTTTGGGGTTGCGCGTTTTGCAGTTTACATAAATCCGCGGACCCTCTTGCTGGTGGTATTTGCGCCCCCACTCCCACCAGTTTGTCTCATCAAATTTTCTAATGCGACGATTCATTAAGACCTGCTTGTATTGTTCTAAATATTTGCATTTCCTGTTGTAAATCATTTTTCGGATTTCACCAGTTGATGCGGTGCGCGAACATACCATCTCAGCGTTGGCATACTTTCGATGTGAGAAAATCGGATCAGCGCCGCTGACCGCGCCGACCTTAACTTCAAAATAATTACCAAGCGCGTTCTCGGGTCGGTCGTCACCGAACCATATTTGCCCATTTCGACAACAAAATCGATTCCTCATCTTTGTAGATTTGTTTCTTCGCCCTTTTTGCCAGCGCCAAATCGCGCAATTCGGCGTAACCCCGGCAAACACGCGCGCATCTCCCAACTCATAAAAATCGGTGATGGCGCCTTCGGCATACAGCGCCGCGTTCAACTGCCTTGCGTTGGTGCTTTTGATGAAGTCGCGAGGCGTAACAAAAATCAACTCGCCGCCTGCGGGCAAATGCTGCATGCTCTTAGCGATAAAAAATAGATATAAATTGGTGCGGCGGTCGAACCATTGCATCGGCAATAGCGGTTTGGTTTGTTCGCGAATGTCACGGAAACGAACATACGGCGGGTTGCCGATCACAGTGTCAAATTTGTGGTGCACCGGATATGCAAAAAAGTCTGTTGTGATGACCCGTTTGTCGGTGGGTGCGATGCGGGCGTCAATTTCAATGCCGGTCGCATCTTCGCCAAGAGCGCGCATGAATGCACCGTCGCCGCACGACGGCTCCAACACTGCGCCACGGTTTTGGCGAAGCGCCAGCATCTGCGCGACGATGCGTGGCGGCGTGAACACCTGCCCAAGGATTTTGATGTTCGGTTGCGGCATTTGGTGCAAGTATTACTTAACCATCACAGTATCGAATTATACAGATAATCACCGCCGTCGCCGCCGCCGCTTGGCGCCGTTTGATTCCGACGCCGCTTCGGTTCGCTGCGGCAACGCCACCTCCCGTCGCAAGTTTTCGTATTGCGCGGTTTTGTGCGGGATTGCGAGGGCTTCGACGAAGTGGTGTTGGAACTTCGGCTCGA
This sequence comes from bacterium, assembly GCA_051008875.1. GTDB lineage: Bacteria > Pseudomonadota > Gammaproteobacteria > Arenicellales > Poriferihabitantaceae > JAHRAW01. The sequence goes on along the minus strand of JBPCXC010000072.1, from coordinate 11,029 downwards.
CCGCGGTTTCGATTTTCTCGATGCGCTTGACCACATCTTCGATCTCGCGCCGCGCGGCTTGGTCGAGCAGCGCGATGATGGCGCCGGCGCCGGCGGCGTTGCCGGCGGAGGTGACGTGCGCCAGTTCGCAGTCGGGGATCATGCCGAGCGTCATCGCGTATTTGACGTCGATGTGCGCGCCGAACGCGCCGGCGAGGCGGATGCGGTCGAGCCGCTCGATGCCGAGTTTGTCCATCAGCAGCCGCGCGCCGGCATACAGCGCGGCCTTCGCCAGTTGGATCGCGCGCACGTCGTTCTGCGTGATGTAGATCTCGCTCGGCCCGCTGCGCTTCGACGCGTCGGCGTATAGCACATAGCGCCAAGTCTTGCCGTCGCGCTGCAGCCGCGGACTCTTGTCGGCGAGCGCGCCGTCGATCACGCCGTCGGGCTTGATGATGCCAGCGAGAAACATCTCGGCGATCGCTTCGATGATGCCGGAGCCGCAGATGCCGGTGACGCTGGTTGCGTCGGTTGCGTCAGTCACGTTGGTTGCGCCGCCTACGTTGTCGCTGGTTGCATTGTCGCTGGTTGCATTGTCGGCGGTTGCGTTGTCGCTGGTTGCGTTGTCGCCAGATGCGTTCGGCGAAGCGGCATCATCCGAATCCGCCGCGCCCTTCGAATCCGCCGCATCATCCGCCGCGCCCGACGCGAAACCATCCTCATCCGACCACGCGTCGCAGCCGATGATGCGGAATCGCGGCTCCAGCGTTTCGCGGTCGATGCGCACGCGTTCGATCGCGCCCGGGGCGGCGCGTTGGCCGCCGCTGATTTGCGCGCCTTCGAACGCCGGGCCGGTCGGGCTGGAGGCGGCGACCATCTTGTCTTGGTTGCCGAGCACGATCTCGTCGTTGGTGCCGACGTCCACCACCAGCGTCATCTCGGCGCGCGCATACGGCGCCTCCGACAGCGCGACCGCGGCGGCGTCGGCGCCGACATGCCCGGCGATGCACGGCAGCAGATACACCCGCGCGCCGCGCGCCGCGTTGAGTTGCAAGTCGCCGGCGCGGGCGTTGACCGATTGGTCGGTGGCGAGCGCGAACGGCGCGCCGCCCAACTCGACCGGGTTGATGCCGAGCAACAGATGATGCATCACCGGATTGCCGACCAGCACGACGTCGAGCACTTCGTCGAGTCCGACGTCGGCTTGCGCCGCGACCTCCTCGATCAAGCCTTGCAGCGCCTCGCGCACCGCGCGCGTCATGTCGGCTTCGCCGCCGGGGTTCATCATCGCGTACGAAACGCGGCTCATCAGGTCTTCGCCGAAGCGGATCTGCGGGTTCATCCGTCCGGCGGCGGCGACCGCCTCGCCGCTGATCAAGTCGCACAGATGCGCGGCGATGGTGGTCGAGCCGACGTCCACCGCGATGCCGTACGCGCGCGGCTTCAAGCCCGGCCACAGCGCGATCAGATGACGCTCGCGGTGCACCGCCGCGGTGACCTTCCACTCGCCGTCGCGCAACGTGCGCTGCAACGAATCGAGAATGTGGAAGTCACATTCCAGATCGCTCAAGCCCCACTCGAACTCGAGCGCGTCGAGCAGCCGCTGCAAGTCGCCGCTGGGATCGTGCATGTTCGGCTGCGGCACTTCGACATAATGCAGCCGCACCGCCGGGTCGAGCGTCAAGCCGTGCACCTCGGCGCGCTTGCGCACCACCTGCCGATGCGCCTGGCTCTCCGGCGGCACGTCAATCACCGCGTCGCCGCGCAACTTCGCCTGACAACCAAGCCGCCGCGTCGGCGTCGCGTTCGCACCGAAGAACTCGGTCTCGATCGCGCTGAACGCCGACAAGTTTTCGCGCGTCGAATGGATGCCGAACTTGGCGAACTCGCCGACGCTTTGATCGATCTGGCAGCGATCGCACAAGCCGCGCCCGCCGCACACCGTGTCCAAGTCAACGCCGAGTTGCTGCGCCGCCTCCAGCACCGACTTGCCAAGCGCGACTTGCCCGCGCTTGCCGGAGGGGGTGAATACGATTTGGACGGTGTCGGTCATTGCGACCAACTCGTTTGTTTTTTCAGACGTTCTTTTATACTGTCGTATGTAAACTTATCCTCGTATATCGACGAATATCTAACTACCAAGTCAAATTCCCCCATCTCTTCCTCAAAATTACCCACCTCTTCTTCGTTCATTTCTGTAAGAGTAACTGACAGCAACACATGTTTTTCGTTGCGCGACATAGCGGCATCTCCGTCTAGTACCGTATGAAATACTTTTCCTGCCCGTGTTTTCATCACCGACCTAACTTCTTCCTCAAAGTTGCATTCTTTGCCGTTTCGCAATACTTTAAATTCATTTATGAATGCTGGACCCAGTCCGCCATTAATTAGACTAACCCGTAAATTTACACCTGCATCATTCACAATATGATCAATGTGTGTATGCAAAAACGGTTTTACCGAAATTCGATTATGTTTTCGTTGCACCGATATTTGCCATGCCGTGAAACCTAACGCACAAAGCGCAACTGCTAATGCGGAATACTCTGCTACAAAATCCATGGAATTTATTAGTAGGTAGGTCTTATTTCCAACCCTACCCGTTCCCTTTACCCAAATTACAATCCACGCATAGCATTTGGCAGTTTTCAATACTCGTTTTACCGCCTTTTGACCATGCGGTTTTATGGTCGGCATGCATATCGCTAAGATGGAGTTCTTCGCCGCGTTTCGGGCATTTCTTGTTGTTGCATTTTCGCCCCTGCCGTTCAAACACCGTGCGTTTGGTCGCCTCGTCAAAAATACGCAAGTTCAAGTGTTTTTCGTTGTCCGTCAGCACGAATTCATAGATTCCATGCTTGCGTTGCACCTCTTCATCTTGCATAAGTTTGGCAATTTTATCGCCGAATGGGTCGCTACCTAAATCGCGCTCGTGATGCTCGTGATAAAGTCGCCCCCAATCCACTTTCTTCATTTCCTTCATTTCATCTTTGCGTTTTGGGTCGATGGGAAAAGTTGTCTGCACCCAGTTAATCACATCCTTAAAATGCTTCTCCAACGGCTCAGCGCTTTCTTTATAACGGTGGTCTTCCATATATTTTTTTACCGCATCATTCCCCGCGTATTTCTCGCCCTCGGCATAAGCCGCCCAGCGAATCGCCGCCGCCACATATTCCTGTCGATTGACATTGCCCCCCACAAACCGGTTGCCTAATCTATAGCCGCGCGTTTTGCTTCCGCCGAATCGCTGTTTAGCGTCTGTCGTCCAAGTCCCACGATAAACCGCGTTTAACAATTCTTGGTCGGATAATGCCTTGCCAGCGATATTGATGGTGCGAAACCAATCCAGCCGCTGGTCTTCTGTACCCTCGCATAAATACACCATCAGCGGATAATCCAAAATTGTCTGTTGATTATCACCCAAACTGCGAAATTTTTTCGGCTCGGATATGCCGAACAATCCTTTGTTGCCGAAGAATTTATTCACGCAGAACTCGCAGATAGCAATAGTACGTTGTTGCCCGTCAATCATTTCATAATCGCCGTCCGCATTTACCCCCCAATACATCACATTCAGCGGGAAACCCTTTGACACGGTATCAATCACCGCCTGCTGCTCGGCTTCGCTATAGATAAAGTTTCGTTGAAAAGACGGGCGCACGATGAGTTTACCGCCCAACGCCACCACGTGCCCGGGTCCGCTCTCGCCGGGTTTGGCATCCACGGTGTTTTCATAGCCGTTGATTAACTCGCCAATGGTAACCGGGAACCGATTTGGCGGCGGCATCATGATCAGGGGCGGCATCGATTTCATTGCCCCATCGACTTGTGGCGGATTAAAATGCGGGCGTAAGGAATTATAGCCTTACCGTCGTTACTATAAAAGCCTAAAAGCGGGTGGTCTTCTTTAACTAAACCTTTTCCGCCCCCCTTATAGTAATCATCAACAAATTGCTTACTTAACCCCTTCGATTCGAGTTGTCGGTATAGATTGCCTTGTCCTTGTCCAACGATTTCAAACTGCTCGGGATTATATTTATCCATAAACGTAATCGGCACGCCCATCACACCAGCATGGTCGCTTGGGATGTGTTCTACCTTATTTTTGCGATTAGACGCCACTTCAATCGCATCATAATTATCGTATTTCTGGTATTCAACACCTTGGGCTTGATTCTCTGCCATAGTCAACATATCGGTAAGCCCTTTGGATCGCTTGAAATGTGGCAAGTTGGTGAACCAAATCGCCATTGTCCTACCCATAACAACGCCATCAATTATTTTATAAGCGCTGCCTTCTTTCTTGGTGGCTACCAACTCATCGGCATACTCTTGCGGCACATCAAACAGCATATCCGTCCCCATGGATTTCACCCCCAACCAGATTTTATTTGCCTTCAGCAACGGAAAAATTTCGGCGTAGTTAATCGCATTGGGATTGCCGAGAATTAAAAATTTCTTGTTGTAGTGCATCAACTGCCCCACATATTCCCGGAACAAAGAAAACGGCGGATTGGTCACCACAATGTCAGATTGCTTTAATAACGCAATAGACTCGGCACTTCGAAAATCTCCGCCATGATAAAAACCATCGCCGTGCATAATTCGCGGGCGACCGGTTTTCTTGCCTTCGTATTCAATACAAATCGCCTTTTTGGGCTTGATTGTTGGTGTTGGCTTATTCGCCTTCTCGGTTTTTTTCGCCGCGTATTTTTCTTGCTCCTCGGCGATTAAATCGGCTTGCGCGCGACGGGTGCCGGGCTGTGGATTGCGATAGGTGGCGGCGATTACTTTTTTCAAACCAAGCGATGTGAACTCTTCTTTGAAATAATAATAAAACTGACTCGCCGTCGGGTCATCACAGTTGCAATAAACCACCTTTCCCTTGAAATGTTTTGCATAGTGATTCATCTCGTCATTGATAACCGAAAGATTCGTATAAAACTCATCATTCTTGGCACGCTTGGCGAGGTGCAAATCGGCATTCTTAGCGGTGGTCATGGCCATCTGCCCCGCCTAAATTTTATTCTTTGCCATTGCAGCGGATTGCTGTGCTGGAGATTGACGAGATGTATGGGCAACGGCTTCTGCCTAGCCGCAAATTTCGCAACCAGTTAAAACCCCTACCGACTAAACATTTCCAGTGGGATTGGCTGCAATTTAACCGGTTCTGATTTTTCCTGTTGCGGTGCGGGAATGGAATCAAGAAATTCCGCGAGTTCTATCCACTCGCGCACTTGCTTCATGTCAACTTTCGGATTGTCGCGTATAACGGCGACAACCTCTTTTTCACGGCTATTTAGCGATTTGGTTTTCATATGAACTCCCGGCTGTGGATGAGTGGAGGATAATCTCTTTGATGAGCATATTCCAGCAGAGGCCAAAAATAAGCCCACACTTCTGCTTTTATATCACTGTAGTCGTCGATTTTTAGGCGGATTTCGTCCTCCAAAATTTGTTTGTTTATATTAAAGCCATGCGAAAACCATCGCTCATGGTTGTTGAGTGCTGTGGCAATTTCCCCCGCGCGTTTTTCCTTTTCGGATGGAGTTTTCTCCCAGTCTTTGAATTTGTATTTCACCAACCAACTTTTGATTAGCGAAATCGAAAGATTAGCCGCCAACGCAAATTTATGCAATTGCGCCAAATCCAGTTTATTTAGCAATACAAATTCAGCGGATGACAATTCTCCTTTCTTTGATTTCTCAATCAACCGTTCGTATTGTCGCAAGTATGAAAGCGCCGGAACAGCACGGTTGTTTTCAAAAATTTGCGGATCAATCGGTCCCAGCCGAGAAAAATAATCCATGTAGATTTTGTCACCTGACAAAGCAAGCACGGTGCCAGCCGACATCGCCTTCACCGGCACCAAAAAATGAACACCGTTATAGTGATGCCGCAAAATATTTACGATATTTTGGACTTCCTCAACCACCCCGCCATCGGTATGCAAAATAACCAGCAGTTTTTCCTTTCGCGATTCCTCCAATGCTTCAATTGCCAAACGCACACGCATATCAATACCGGGCAAAATATTGCCGTAGATTGATAAAACATCATTCTCGGTGCGCTTCTCAATTTCTTGCAACTTCGAATTGAGCCACCAATCTGGCAGACTAGCAAGCGCATTATCATGGCGAAGTGGTTCAGTGTCGATGGGCATAGTTGGGGAACCAAGTTCTGATGGAATCCTAATAATGCGTGATTATGTGATATTTCGCAATTACATTTGTGCAGATAAATTGGTCGGGTTATCTCCGTCGTCTCCGCCTACCTTCCCTCCCACCTCTCGCCCTTGAATCTTGCTCGGCAGACTGGCGATAGCGCTTGAGCCACTTCGCGCAGTTGCCGTCGCGTCCCATGACCACGTTGGCGCCCATCACCGACTGCATCACCTCCTCGTGCAGCGGGTTGGTGATCGCCGAGGTCAGGCCGGCGGCGATCGCCATGCTGAGGAACACGCCGTCCATGCCCTTGCGGTTGGGGATGCCGAAACTGAAGTTGGAGGCGCCGCAGGTGGTGTTGACCTTCAACTCCTCGCGCAGTCGCTTAACTAGATGAAGTACTTGCCGACCGGCGCTGTTGACCGCGCCGACCGGCATCACCAGCGGATCGACCACGATGTCGCTGTAATGGATGCCGTGGTCGGCGGCGCGTTGCACGATCTTCTTCGCCACCTCGAAGCGTTCGTCCGGGTTCTCCGAGATGCCGGCCTCGTCGTTGGAGATCGCGACCACCGCCGCGCCGTATTTCTTCACCAGCGGCAGCACCGCCTCGAGCCGCTCCTCCTCGCCGGTGACCGAGTTCAGCAGCGCCTTGCCGCGATACGCCTCCAGCCCGGCCTCGAGCGCAGCGACGATCGACGAGTCGATCGACAGCGGCACGTCGGTGATCGCCTGCACCAAGCGGATCGACTCAGCGAGAATCGCCGGCTCGTCGGCCAGCGGAATGCCGGCGTTGACATCGAGCATCGCCGCGCCGGCGGCGACCTGCGCGCGCGCATCGGCATCGACCCGGCTGTAGTCGCCGCGCTTCATCTCCTCCGCCAGAATCTTGCGGCCGGTGGGATTGATGCGCTCGCCGATGATGACGAACGGCTGATCGAATCCGATTTTCAATTCCCGCGTGGCGGAACTGATGATGGTGTGGGTCATTGTGAATCTCTGCTGGTTAGTACTCGATTCCCGACTTGCCGCCTTGGCAACCGGGACATTTGCGTTGGAAGACATCGGTGCCGTTGGCGCCGTATAGTTGTCCGCAGTGCAGGCAGAACATCGCGTACGACTTGGCCTTATGATCGGTCCCGGACACGTCGCGCGTGCCGAGGCAAACTTGATCGTTGCGGTTTTTCTCGCCGATGCGAGTGTTCTCGCCACTGCCGCCGCCGTTTTGGAAATGGTTCATTTCAATCTTCCTGTCTTGCGCGCATCTAAGCGCGCGCGGCTTGCTGGATCGCGGCTTCGCCGCTCGGCGGACGCCATGGCGTGCGGTCTTTGATGACGCCGGAGGCGGCGACCATTTCGGCGACGTGGCGCTCTTGGCGATACGCCATCACATGCACGCCGGCGACGCCTTCGATCTCCTTCAGTTGCTGCATCAGTTCGATGCAAATGTTGATGCCTTCGCGCTTTTGATCTTGCGCGCCGTGGATGCGGGCGATGATCGCGTCGGGGATGTGCACGCCGGGGACGTTGTCGCGGATCCAGCGCGCCGCGCGCGCCGACGCCAGCGGACCGACGCCGGCGAGGATGAACACGCGCCGATGCAAGTTGCGGTCGCGCGCGCGTTGCATGTAGCGCGCGAACACTTCCATATCGAAGCAGTATTGGGTCTGCACGAAGTCGGCGCCGGCGGCGACCTTCTTCTCCAGGCGCTCGACGCGGAACTCGCGCGGCTGCGCGAATGGATTGGCGGCGGCGCCGAGCAGCACGCGCGGCGACCGGCTAAGTTGCCGTCCGCTTAAGAAGCGCGACTCATCGCGCATCGCACGCGCGGTCGCCAGCAACGACATGCAGTCCAAGTCGAACACCGGTTTCGCCGCCGGATGATCGCCGGCTTGCACGCCGTCGCCGGTCAAGCACAGGATGTTGGCGACGCCCATCGCCGCCGCGCCGAGGATGTCGCCTTGCATCGCGATGCGATTGCGGTCGCGGCAGGAGATTTGCATGATGGTCGAGTAGCCGGCGCGGGTCAGCAGCGCGCACACGCCGACGCTCGACATGTGGCAGTTCGCGCCCGAGCCGTCGGTGGCGTTGATCGCGTCGACGCAGCCGTCGAACAGCCGCGCCTGTGCATACACCTCGTCGGGGTCGGCCGAGTCCGGCGGCGCGAGTTCGGCGGTCACCGCGAACGCGCCGTCGCGCAGCACGCGCTCCAACCGTCCGGCGGAAACATGCCCGTCGCGAATCGGCAACATCGCCCCCGGCGACGGCTCGTCGTCGTATCTCACGACACTTCGACTTGCGACTCGACCTGCGCGCGAGTCTCGCGCGACCACGCCGAAGTGCCCGCCTGCGACCAGTCCACCGGCGCCTGCACCGCGAGGATGCGCTCGCCGTCGCGCATCGCGCGGCTGCCGCGAACCGCCGCCACCCACACGCACGGCATCGTCGGCGTCACCTCGCAGCAACCGTCGGCGCGCACCCCGCCGCACGGACCATTGCGCATCTGCTTCGGACAGTTCATCGGACACGACATCCCGGTCGAACTCAACACGCACCGCCCGCACATTTTGCAGTCGAACATCAGCCCTTTAAGATTGCGCTCAATCGCCGCCGCTGGCCGCTCCAACCGCTCATACCCAATCCACCGCCACAGCGGATGCAGCACGACCAGCGTTTTGGCGAAGTGGTGGTAGGTCCATTCCAGCAGGCGGGAATGGCGGATGGACCAGTCTCTTAATACACGCATGATATTCAAAATAAACGAATATCTTCGCCTGTCTCCGAGTTGAATGAATGTATTCCAACAAACCCCAAAGCGCCTAGTATGCTGATCACGCTAGCGTACATAAACGCTTTCGCCAGAAAATCTAAAATAAAAACAGCAACAGGAATAGGCATAACTGCCCTCAGTTGACTCAAATTTCTAGCCCCAAACTTCCAAACGGGATCTTGTCCTCCAAGAAATTCGTTTAAACTACGCGCGTATAAAGTCTGAACAACAGCACCAATGATGAAAAAGATCACAGTAGCCGCCCAAAAATTTCCTACGATCGGCATACAGTAAAACACTATAACGAAACCAACGAGAATTTTTATCGCAGAAATAAACATTGCCTTCAAGCCTTCGGCTCATCGCCCTTATTCCGAATCAACGCCAGCAGCCGCTCCTTGTCGTATTCCTGTTCGTATTTCGCCGCCAAGGTTTCGGCTTCGGTTTTTAGGTCGGCGGTGCACGCTACGGTTACGCGGCGCCAGTCGGCTAAGTACGCGTCGGAAGTTCCTTTGCCGGCGCGCATGGCGGCGCGGTCGATGGCGTCGGCGAATCTTTCGGGCAACTTCACCTTGACGCTTTCGCGGCGCTCCTTGGCGATGACTTGCGCCGGGATGTCGCGCCAGAACACGGTGATTAACTTCGCCACTGCGCGCGCCGCTTCGGTTGCGTGGGTGGTGTTCGCCGCGGTTAGCAGGAGGTCGCCGCGGCTACGCGACGCGGCCGACCGACTGGCGCAGCGCCGACTCGAACGGCGCGTCGCCGGTGTGGACGCGTTCGTACTTCAAGTTGAGAAAGGCGGCCGCTTGCTCGGCTTTGGCATCGATTTCGGCGTCTTCCGACTGCGCCAGATAGACCAGTTTTTTGTAGTTGGCGAAGTACATCTCCTTCAGTTCCGGGTGGCGGTCGATGCCGAATCCTTCGACGATCAGGCGGTCGAAGTTCTTCGCCAGATAGTCGGTCAAGTAGAACGTGCCGATTTCGGCTTCGACCAGCCGGTCGAAGCGTTCGGCGCCGGCGAAAAAAGAATAGCAATGCGCGCCCGGCAAGCGTCGGACGCCTTCCTCTTCGATCAACGCGTCGAGCCGTCCGCCGGTGCCGCAGTCGGCGTAGCCGATGAAGATGGTGCGATAGGCGGCGCGGTTCTCGGCGATTTTGCGGCGCACCGCCGGCACGATTTTCTGCGGCGTGTTGTGCCACTCGGCCGGCAAACATTGGATGTCGAGATGATCCCAGTCGTTGAGATTCCTCACCCGCACCAACTCGCGCGCCAACGCGCCGCAGGCGATGACCAGCACGCGCTCCGCCGACATGGCTTGCACCCTGCGGACCGGACGCGCGCTTACGCGGCGCGCTTCTCGGCGACCTTGGCGGAGGCGATCTCGACCGCCACCGCGGCGTCGCGGCAATAGGCGTCGGCGCCGATGGCTTCGGAGAACTCCTCGTTCAGCGGCGCGCCGCCGACCAGCACGATGTAGTCGTCGCGGATGCCCTTCTCGACCAGCGTGTCGATCACCACTTTCATATACGGCATCGTCGTGGTCAGCAGCGCCGACATGCCGAGGATGTCCGGCTCATGCTCGGCGAGCGCCTCCAGATAGTTCTCGACCGGGTTGTCGATGCCGAGGTTGATGACCTCGAAGCCGGCGCCCTCCATCATCATCGCCACCAGGTTCTTGCCGATGTCGTGGATGTCGCCCTTGACCGTGCCGATCACCATCTTGCCGATCGGCTTGGCGCCGGTCTCGGCCAGCAGCGGGCGCAGGATCTCCATGCCGCCCTTCATCGCGTTGGCCGACATCAGCACTTCGGGAACAAACAAGATGCCGTCGCGGAAGTCGATGCCGACGATGCGCATGCCCTCGACCAGCGCCTCGTCGAGCACCTTGCTCGCGCTCCAGCCGCGGCCGAGCAGGATGCGGGTGCCCTCCATGATCTCGTCGCGCAGGCCATCGTACAAGTCATCGTGCATCTGCTCGACCAGTTCCTCATCGGGCAGCGCGGCGAGATCGACGTCATCTTCCGCCTCGCCGTCCGCCTGCTCTTTCGTCTCATCTACCATCGCGATCACCGATCATGAAAACCGCGCGCGAGCGCGGCGGGGTGGGTGTTGGGT